>NZ_JFWX01000018.1:0-77392 GCF_000588095.1 Acinetobacter sp. 1130196
AGGAAATGTCTTTAAACGCTTTGCTATTTGCTGAGGAGACCATAAACAACGGATCGCTTCAACAATAAATTTCCAGAGGATTGAATCGATTTTGAGTTTTCTGTGACCACGTCTACGTCTAGCGAAGGTGTTATCAGAAGCATATCGAGCTTGATAAACGTCATTGATGCTATTTCTTTTAAGCTCACGATAGATCGTACTAGGATGTCTTTTAATGAGTTCAGCAAATTTTCTGGCTGAAAAGCCTTCTTTTCTTGACTCAAGCATTAATGCAGTACGATCTTCAAAGTTAAGATGATGGTATGACAATTTTATATACTCCATAAACCCTTTAAATTAATTAGGTGGTTTATGTCGCACTTCAAGTTTTACTCTGCCAACTTATTAATCTTATTTATAGGTAAAACATTATAAAAAAATGCTTAATAGTTCGACTATCTCTAGCGTTCAGAATAAAACATTTATAGGTATATTTTAAGTTTAGCAATAACTTCAAGCACTTTTTTACTATTTGGTAAAGCTATCTCACTAAAATTATAGAATTTCCGCGAACACTCTAATAGAAAAAAGATATTAAAAAATAAGGGCAAAAGAAAATTTATCCTTTTGCCCTCTTTAATTACTTCTCTAAACTATATGCGATCACATAATCACCATGGTCTGGAGACTGACGTGCACCGCCCGCGGTAACCACTACATACTGTTTACCTGTTTTAGGTGAGACATAGCTGATTGGTGTACCTTGGCTACCTACTGGCATACGTGACTTCCACAGCTCTTTACCTGTAGATGAATCAAAAGCACGCAAGTAGTAATCTTGAGTTGCAGCAAAGAAGACTAAGCCCCCTTGAGTTGCCATCGGTCCACCAATAGTCGGCATACCAATCGGTGCTTTTAAGCCCATCTTAATACCTAAAGGTCCAGTATCTTCAACTGTGCCAAGTGGTACCTGCCATGCAACCTGACGAGTTTTCATATCAATTGCAGTCATGGTACCAAATGGTGGTTTTTGACAAGGAATACTTAAAGCAGACATAAAGCGGTTTTTATTCACTTTATATGGTGTACCTTTCATTGGTACAGCACCCATACCTGTATTTACTTTTTCACCGCCACTCGCCTGAATCTTAATATCTTCAGGGGTTTGTTTAATGAGTTGAACCCATAAACCAAGACGCATGTCGTTTACGAACATGTAACGATGAGTCGGGTCAAAAGCAATACTTCCCCAGTTCATGCCACCTAAAGAACCAGGAAAACTTAATGAAACATCAGTACCCGGTGCAGTAAATAAACCTTCGTAACGCATTGACTTAAAGTTAATACGGCACATGAGCTGATCAAACGGTGTAGCACCCCACATATCTGACTCAGTTAAAGTCTGATTACCAATTTGAGGCATTTCAACAGAACGTGGTTGAGTTAAACTATATTGCTCACCCGGAATATTCGCAGCTTTCACTGGCTGTTCAATCACTTTAGTAAGTGGTTTACCAGTTACACGGTCAAGAACAAAGAATTGGCCTGATTTGGTTCCAATCACAACAGCTGGCTTAGTCGTACCATCTTTTAATGGAAAGTCGACTAGACTTGGTTGCATTGGTAAATCAAAGTCCCATAAGTCATTATGAACAGTTTGATATACCCACTTTTCTTTACCCGTTGTCGCATCGAGTGCCAACACAGAAGTATTGTATTTGTGATCTAACGGATTACGGTTACCACCCCAAATATCAACAGATGAACTCCCCATAGGTAAGAACACTGTATTCATTTGTGGGTCATACGACATAGCGGCCCAAGAGTTTGCCGAACTACGTTTATACGTTTCACCTGGTTTTAGAACATGGTTAGGATCAGGGTTACGTGGGTCAAATGCCCAGCGGAGTTTACCTGTAATCACATCATAACCACGGATTACGCCACCCGGCATATCTGCTGCCACGTTATCTGCGATACGGCTGCCGACTACAATAGTAGTACCTGCTATCGTTGGTGCAGAAGTCACTTCAAAACGTGGAGCTTTTGTTCCATCGCCTAAGCCTTCGAGCAGGTTAACTGTTCCATTCACACCAAAGTCAGCACAACGTTGACCAGTATCTGCATTGACTGCAATTAAACGAGCATCGGGAGTATTGGTATATACACGGCGTGGACATGCTGTGTTGGCCGCAACAGTAGTGACCGGAGTTGCACCAGCTAAAGTTGGTTGTACAAGTGTTTTTGTTGAATCAAAGTATGCAACACCACGGCAACGCTCCCAAGCATCGGCTTTAGAGTTCACCTCAGCTTTCCAAAGCTGTTTACCCGAATCAGCATCTATTGCAAAAATATTGTTATGCGGCGTACATAAAAAGACTTTATTTCCAACTTGTAGTGGGGTCATTTGGTCTTCAGCACCATTACCGCTACCCGTTGTAAAATCACCTGTTCTAAAGCGCCATGCTTCTTTTAACTTATGAACGTTATCTCGATTAATTTGATCGAGAGCAACAAAACGACTACCGCCAGAATCATTACCATAATTTTCCCAATTCACCTGTTTTTTAGCAGGGTCAACTGGCACTAAAGGTAGCTTTTGACCTGAGCTTGCTACTGTCGGGTGCGGTTGAAACATTTGGTAAAGCGCAATCAACATACCAACAACAACTAGTCCACCAACAGCATATGCTGAAGATGCTGAACCATTTTGAAATTGGTAACGTCGAATTGAAGGTAAGGTAAATAACAACGCAGCAAAAAGACCAGCAGGAAACATTAAGCGCGAGAATAACGGCCAAAATTCCCATCCAGCGTCAATCAGTGACCAAATTACCGTACCGACAAAAACAACTGCAAAAATCCAGACACCAAGTGCTTTTTTACGGAAGATACTAATTGCCGAAATGGTTATAAACAGTCCTGAGATAAGGAAATACCAAGAACCGCCGAGTGATACTAGTTTTCCACCACCTACAATGTAAAAAACACCGGTAGCCAATAAAACTAGACCTAAAATAAAACACCATATTTTGAATAAGATATGAAACTTAGAATCTGACTCAGACATAGATCCTACTCCACATATACTGAACACAAATAGTTCAAGCATTTGGGCCAGTTAAACTATGTCTAACCAGCCATCAATATTGTTAAAAATTAGCTTTTACACTCAGGCCCGCCACCCAAGCATCATCAACTTCTTTTACACCAGCAGGTTGATGGATATATTGAATATTTGGTCGCAGCATGACGGCCGGAGACCATTGATAGGTATAGTTCAATTCAACGTTTAGTTCGTCGTCCTGAATTGGAATATAGTTAGATGCGATCGGATCATAGCTATAGTATCCGCGGCTTTCATTTGTCGCGATCTGCTTATCTTTAGCACGGTCATTAACGACATAATTGGCAATACCAAAACCAATTGAATCATTTGGTCGGCTGTCAAATGGGCCCTTATACCAAAGTGCAAGTTGTTGTGTACTTTGTACAAAGGTCGTTGCTTTATCATTTACAACGCCATTAAAACTTACATATAAACCGCGTTTCGGATCTTGGCCGGCATGGCTAAGTTGTTGCTGCGCATTAATCCAGAAGCTTTGTTTTCCGTCATGAACTTTACCTGCAGTTTTAATATCATTTGCTTCTGCGGTTGAGTAAAGTGCACCTACTTTATATTCACCCGGTAAACCATTGAAAGCAGCAAGTTTTGGTTTCCATGCAAGTTCAACCGGTATAGTAGCGCCCTTGACGTTATTCATATCCAGATTAAAACCATCACTGTTTGATTCGGTTTTAATATTGTCTGGATTGACCTCATAAACACCAACACCTAAAGACCATTCAGGTGCAAACTGATATTTAACATTTGCAGCCCAAACACCAACTGGTGAGTTATACCAAATTGAACCAATTGATTTTCCTAACTGCCCACCACAAAGCAATAAGTTCTGAAACTCACATTGAGAACTATTAAAGTCCTCTGAGATGCCCATACGACCAACTTTGACTTGTACGGTATTATCAGCAAAGCCTTTTTTTATCCATGCTTGAGATAAACGCCAGATTTTGCCACGACCATAAATCTCTTGTGCGTTACCAAGTTGGCTAGAGCGTGGGTCTTTAATACGCTCTAAAGTAAGCGCATTACCGTCACGTTTAGTCACAACTAAGCTCGCGGTTGTATCTTTCCATCCAGCAATTTTGTCTAAATCGAAAGTTGCACCCAAAGAAAGCTGCGCAGCATTCTCAAAAGTATTGCTGTCGTTATACCCACCATCTAAATTTGTGGCAGCTTGGCTCATGATAGAAGCTGTAAATTTATAACCCTGTTGCTCTAATTGTTGACGCTCACCATTCCAGTCACCCAATAACCATTGGCGGCCTTGTGACCACGGCTCATTCGCAAGTGCAAATTGGCTACCTAATACAGCAATTGTTAATACACTCAGTTTGATTACGTTTGGCATTTCAAGTCCTTTTTATCTTTTAAACGCGCCTCTGTTTGAGGCGCTTTATTTGTTGTTATTTAACTTGCGTAAAGCCGAGTTCAGAAGTTGCTCCAAAGTTATCCGTTACATTTGCTGTAATTGAGGCAACTTTGACTGTTGGCTTCCAATTGGCTTTTGCGTTGCCTTGTGCATCTGTAGCAACTGTTATAGTTCCTAAATATTGCTCAGCTTCTTTTGATGCCGCACTTTGATTTCCAAAAAACTCAACTTGGTAACGTTGGTTTGGTAAACCATTCACCTCTATATTAACTGAACCTTTATTTGCTGTTAACTTAGGCGCTTTAATACCCTGATTAGGTTGAGAATTACAACCTTGTTCATTTGGCTGAGTACATGTTTTTTGTAGTTTAGATGGTTCAATCACCACACCACCACCACGAGAGCCAACAAACCCTTCATGCTCAAGTGCAGGCACTCCAAATACAATTGCCCCTAAACGCTGATCTGGTACACATGAACCACCAGCTTCGCAGCGTTTAATATCTTTACCATTGTCCCAAATTAGGTTTTTAGTCAGTGTAATTCTTGCATTTGCATCTTTTTCTGAGCGAATGGCAACACCAATACGGTTACCATGCACTTTATTGCTATCAAGAATATTGCCATCACCCGTCATGTTAAAACCAATCGAGTTATTGGTCAGTTCGTTGTAAGCAATATAGTTACGCTTACCCCAGTTAATCTGTAAGCCATCTGAATAATTTTCAAACTTGTTACCAACTACCGCATTGTCATTGCCCCACAAAATTTCAATACCTTGTGATGGTTCTGGGTTTGCTTTAGTTGAAACAAAATGGTTATTCGCAATTAAGTTAAAAGCAGCACCACGTGTCAGTTCTAAACCATCTCCATTGTCTTGGAAAATATTGTCTAAAACTTTGTTGTTATTGGTGGTTGTCGCAGTTGGGTTACCTTTACCATCGTCACCCGTGATCATGACACCAGCACCACCATAGTTATTACTAATACGGTTATGCTGAATTAAGTTGTTACTTGAACGGTTAACCAATACACCAATGCAAAAACGATGGATATCTAATCCTTTTAAAGTCACGTTATTGACATCACGTAGTACAAAACCCGGTAAAGTCATGGTGCGTACATTGGTGCCGTACTGTTCAGGGTTTGCACCAGGACAAGCTTTTGCACCTTCACCTTTAATATAGTTTGAACCATCAATTGCGATGTATTCACCCGTTTTATCCCACTGGGTACCAATGATTTTGACGGGTGCTTTAATTTCAGGAAGTGCGCTGTTTAATTTAATCGCATAAGGCGCTTTGCCTACTGCTTGAATCAAGATATCGCTAGCTTCGCTTGGGTTTGCATTGGCTTGTTCAATTGCCCAGCGTAAAGAGCCTTTATTGCTATCGTCTTGATAACGGTCAACCACATAAGTTTGAGCCGCAGCTATGCCTGAAACCATCAAACCTAATGCAAGAGTAGTTAAACGTAATGTATTCATTTCATCATATCCTTATGATTTATGGGTTTGTTGGTTGAACTGTTTGTAAAATCTGTTTGAGCTTAGTCACATCAATTTGACCCGGTGCAGAAGCCTGACCAATCATGCCAAAGCTATAACTTCCACCCATATTGGCAGTCGCAACACGGGAAATCGTACCTAATTGCCCCATCGACATCGTCAATAAAGGCTTAGTGGTTTGCTGACTTACTTTTAAAGTTGCGTTCATTAAAGTGAAAACATCTTGTTTAGATTTTGGCATTACGGCAATTTTGAGAATATCTGCACCCATTTGATCTTGTTTTAATAAGCGTTTTTCAATTTCATCTTGGCTAGGCGTTTTTTGGAAGTCATGATTAGACATCACAATCAGCACTTTCTTTTGATGTGCTTTTTGAACAATCTCTGAAACTACTTTTTGATCACGGAACATTTCAACATCTAACCAGTCCATGAATGGATTTTTTAAGTAAGCCTGATAAGTCTTACCATAATCCACATCACTAATTTCAAGCTGGCCACCTTCATTTTTGGTACGAATAGTGGCAATCATTGGCTTATTGCCTAAAATCTTTTTTAATTCATGCCCCAAAGCAATCACTTGTTTTGTATCATTCGCAAAACTGAGTAAATCGATACGGAACTCAGCTAAATCAGCATCCGATGTATTTGCAATAACTTGAGCTTGTGCCAAAGCTTGTTCTTTGGTTTTTGCGGTAATCGGAACAATCGTTTTAACGGCTGTATTAGCAGGTTGTGTTTGAGCAGCTAAAGCAACAGGTTCAGCATTTACCTGTGCAGTAAAAAATGGGAGTGCAAGCAAACTTAGGCTTAATAATGTTTTCATGTTCATATCATTCATCCTTAAAAAGGCTACACGCATCCTTGAATAATCAGGTGTAGCCTTAGGTGTTTCTTAAATATCAAAAAATACAGTTTCGTCATCGCCTTGAATGCGAATATCAAAGCGGTAAACAACCTCACCATTTTCTTCAAAACGTTTTGCAATAAGAGTTTGGCGACGTGGGGCCCATTCAATGCTATTTAGAATTGGATCGTTAGCATTTGCCTCTGCTTCATCTTCAAAATAAACACGTGTATGAAGACCCAAGTTAATACCGCGAGCGAAAATAACTAACGCAATATGTGGAGCTTGAGTTGAACCCTTACGACCTGCTGTCGCGCCCGGTTTAATCGTATTGAAACTCCAAACGCCTGTTTCAAAATCGGCACCTGTACGGCCCCAACCCTGAAATGCCGGGTCAGCTTTTTGATCACGCGTATCTGCCTGACTTGGATAAATACCGTTCGCATCAGCCTGCCAAATCTCAATAAGTACATCACGTAGCGGTAAACCTAATCCGTCAAACACTTGGCCTTCAAGACGAATACGCTCGCCTTTGGTTTGGTCTTGTACTAACTGGTTATTAAAGTTATTTTCAAACACTTCAATATTTGCTTGTTGTGGCAATAAGCCAATGTGAACGTAAGGTCCACCTGTTTGAGATGGAGTTTCTTTTAGTTCCTGAAAATTCCAGTTATTCATGCTCGTGCTCCCGATTAAGTCAAATCATTTTCGAAGTAAGTCGCTCGACGTCCACGTAAAGTGATGTCAAAACGGTAACAACGGCTATTAGCTTCGATAAAGTTGTTTTTATCTTCTAGTGCAATCAATGCACGACGTTGATCTTCAGAAGGAATCGTTTTTAAAATCGGGCAAGTGTCAATGAGCGTATCGCCTTCAAAATAAAACTGCGAAATCAGACGCTGCGCCCAACCATCAGCAATTAAAGAGAAATGGATATGCGCAGGACGCCATTCATTAATGCGGTTACGCCATGGGTATGGACCCGGTTTAATGGTACGGAAAATATAAAAACCATTTTCGTCAGTTAGTGTACGACCACAACCACCAAAGTTAGGATCCATTGCACCAATAAACTTATCGTTTGGATGACGATAACGACCAGAAGCATTGGCTTGCCATACTTCTAAAAGTGCATTTTTTACAGGACGCCCAAATTGGTCACGAACATAGCCATGAACAATGACACGCTCACCAATTGGCAAACCATCTTTGGCATAGTTCAAAATCAAATCGTTATCTTTTGGACCAAATAGATTTGAAGAAAAATGCGGTGCAGTAACTTCAGTTAAAGTCTCGTTAATAGAGATCAATGCATTTTTTGGCGACCGCAATACACTTGTTTTATAACCTGGCGTATACGCTGGTGGATGATCATCTGTATTACGTTGGGCGTAGGCACCCCAGCTATGTTGTGACATCTTTATCTCCTTAATTCTGTTCTTTCGCTGCAATTGGGTTTACTTCTATTCCCAACTCTTTAAAGACTTCTTCAGCCATGTGCATTGCAGCGTTTGCAGCAGGTAAACCTGCATAGAGTGAACTGTGTAAGATCAGCTCTTTTAAATCTTCTTTGGTTACACCATTGTTGAAACAAGCACGTAAATGCATGCGTAGTTCATCTTCACGGCCCAGTGCCAATAAAATTGCGATAGTCACTAAACTACGTGTATGACGTGGCAAGCCCGGACGCGACCACACCTCACCCCATGCGTAACGGCTAATAAAATTTTGAAAATCTTGGTTAAAGTCATTTAGGTTTTGCAAAGACCGACCAACATGCTTTTCACCTAAAACTTCAGTCCGCACTTCAATGCCTTGTTTATAGCGTTGTTCATCATTCATTGTGATAGACCTCTATTAAGTTGCATCGGTATGCGCAACAAGTGATTTAACAAATACAGCAACAGCCGCAGCAGTCGCTGGAATTAGTAATAAACTGAGAATAGCGGTGAATGACCAATCATTACCGAGTAGCACCGCACCAATCCATGCACCAAATACCGCACCAAAACGCCCAATACCAGTCATCCAAGACACACCCGTTGCACGGCACTGAGTTGGATAGAAGCGTGCACTTAACGCAGGCATCGAAGATTGCGCACCATTAATGGCGATACCCGCACAAAGCACTAATACTGCAAGTAAGGTTGAGTTGCCTAAGCTTTGACCGACTGCAATTGCAAATAGACCTGCGGCAAAGTAGAAAATGGCGATGACTCGGTTTGGGTTGAATTTGTCCATTGCCCAGCCAATGAACAATGCGCTCACCACACCACCGAACTGGAACAAACCTCCAATAAATGCAGCACGCTCCATCGAAGCACCTGTTTCACGCATAAGTGTTGGTAACCAGCTTGTCAGCAAGTAAACAACCACGAGTCCCATGAAGTAAGTTACCCAAAGTAAAATTGTTCCTTTGGCATATGGCTTAGAAAACATAATTCCAAAGACATTTTTCTTTTGAGCTGTTTCAGTTTTCTCTTCAGGAACATGAAATGCAGTCGCATTTTGAATTTGTGTTGGCGCGATATGATTTAAGATTTTGCGTACTTTTTCAGGATTCTTACCTTTCACAATTAAAAAGCGGTAAGACTCAGGTAGCACTACAATCACTAAAATCATTAAAATTAAAGGTGACCAGCCGCCGAGCAAAAATAAGCTATGCCAACCGTAGGTAGGGATAAGCCAACTGCTAATAAACCCGCCGGTAGCCATACCCAAGTTGTAGCCACAGAACATACATGTCACGAGTAATGATCGAATGCGGGTTGGACAGTACTCAGAAAATAAAGTGGTCGCATTCGGCATTGCTGCACCAAGGCCAATACCGGTTAAAAAACGTAAAACGACAAGGCTATCCAAGTTGGTTGCATAAGCAGATGCCAAAGTAAAGCCACCGAACACAAGCATTGCCACAGCTAAAACAACTTTTCGCCCGAAACGGTCCGCTGTCGGACCAGAAACTAAAGCGCCAATAATCATTCCACCAAGTGCTGCACTCATCACCGGTCCTAACTGAGAACGATCAATTCCCCAGTCTTGTGCCAATGCTGGTGCAATAAAGCCCATCGCAGCTGTATCGATACCATCAGTAAAAATAATTAAGAAACAGATGATTGCGATCATCCATTGATATTTACTAAGTGGAGCATCATTAATCAGTGCTTGAGCATCGATGCTTTTGTTTGGTGTAGCGTAATCCTGAGACGCCATATTTGCCTCCTTAAGGCCAATTCCTTTTAAATTACTAAGCGATTAGATTTGCTGAATAAACCTAGTCAATTCCTGTGTAAATCTCTGTGGTTGCTCAATATTAGAAAGATGAGATGCTTCGAGTTTTGCTAACTGGCTGTTCTTAATTGCCTTCTGCATAAATTCGGCATCTGCTACTGTAGTTACCGGATCTTCTGTTCCTGCAACCAGTAGCGCTGGAATTTGGATTTGTGCAATTTCATCTCTTAAATCGGCATACGCTAAAGCACGACATGCGTTGGCATAACCTTGTGCTGGTGTGTTTGCCAGACTTTGAATCGTTGTCTGTGCAACCACATTATGCTGATAGTCAAATTTTTCACTGAACCAGCGGGTATGCGTGGTTTTAACCAGCTCAGCTAAACCATTTCTTTCTACCGATTCAGCACGACTCAACCAAGCTTCAGTCTGACCAATTTTGGCTGCTGAGTTTGCAACCGTAATACTATTAAAACGATTTGCATGATGAATACCTAACCACAGTCCTGTAATACCACCCATTGAAATGCCACAAAAATGAGCTTTTTCAATATTCAAGGCATCTAAAATATCAACAACATCTTCAGCTAAGTTTTGCAATGTGGTGTCACTAATTACATCACTTTCACCATGACCACGTGTGTCGTATGTAATGACATTAAAATGACTTTTTAACTCATTCAGCTGAGGTTGCCACATACCATGGTCTGTTCCTAATGAATTAGAAAACACAAGCACAGGAGTATCTTTTAGACCATCTATATAAACTGCTAACTGTTTTCCTTGACGATTACGAATAGTCTGTTTCACTTTGACTCTCCTTGTGCTTCTTGCAAAACCGCATCAATCTGTTGCTGAATATTGCCTAAATAATTTTCTGGTTTGAAAATATCTCGTATTTCTTGCTGGCTAAACTGTCCTTTTACTTCATCTAGTTGGCTAACAACATCAAACAAATGCTGGTTTTGTGCTACCGCTGTCTTACATGCAGCTTCAACTAAATGATGAGCATTTAAACGGCCAATCTTGGGAGCAAGTGCCATCATCACAGCTTCTGCCATAATTAATCCGTTGGTACACTCAAGGTTCTGTTGCATATGCTCAGCATTAACTTCAAAACCTTGCAAAACCTCAACTGTCCGACTTAAAGCACCAGCACAAAGCTGAAAGATTTCTGGAACTGCTAACCATTCTGCATGCCATGCACCTAAACTCCGTTCATGTTCCTGTACCATGCTTTGATAAATGCTAGACATCAGCGCTGGTACACGATTCGCTGCTGCAAGTACTGAAGCTGCTGCGACTGGATTACGCTTATGAGGCATAGTAGAAGAACCACCACGACCCTTTGCGGTTGGCTCAAACAACTCTGCAATTTCAGTTTGCATCATGAGTGACCAGTCGCGTGCCATCTTGCCCGTATTCCCGACAATCATGCCAAGCACACTTGCAATTTCTACAATACGGTCACGCTCACCATGCCATGTACTTGTTGGTACAGTCAGATTCAGTTGCTTCGCAAATGCGCTGACCACAAGCGAACCTTGGTCTTGCAAAGAAGCTAATGAACCCACAGCACCGCCTAACTGAGCAGTGAGCACACGTGATTTCATAGCTTGTATACGGTCTAAATCACGTTTAAATGCAGAAGCCCAACGAGCAAGTTTATGTCCCAACGTAATTGGTAAAGCTTGTTGTAACCATGTACGTCCAATCATGACTTGATGGCGATATTGTTTAGCTTGCTGTAATGCAGTCGCATAGCATTGTTGAATTTGAGCTTCCACAATATTTAACGCATCACGGCATTGCATAATACAAGCTGTGTCTAAAATATCCTGACTAGTTGCACCCCAATGCACATAGCGGGAAGCATCTTCATCAGTATCTTTAACAATTGCTGTAAGCTGTTTTACAAATGGAATTGCGATATTCCCAGCTAAACCAGTTGCTATCGCCAAAGCGGAAAAATCAAACTTGTCTAGTGCATGCTCAGCTACTTGGGCAATGGTATTTGCTGCATTTTGAGGAATCACGCCAACTTGTGCCTGCGCTTGGGCTAACGCAACTTCAACCTGAATCATGTATGCGATTAAGGATGAGTCACTAAAGATGTCCGTGACGTCTTTTTGGTAAAACAAGCTGGCATATAACTGACTCATGATTAGACTCTCTCAATAATCAAAGCGATGCCTTGTCCTACCCCAATACACATTGAACACAAGGCATAACGACCACCTGTTTGTTCAAGCTGGTTTAGGGCTGTAGTCACAAGGCGTGCACCTGATGCACCAAGTGGATGACCTAATGCAATTGCTCCACCGTTTGGATTTACCTTGTCAGAGTTGTCTGGCAAACCTAAATCACGGGTCACTGCCAATGCCTGTGCAGCAAAAGCTTCGTTAAGCTCAATCACATCCATCTGCTCTAAAGTCAGGTTGGCTTGTTTCAGTAATTTTTTAATGGCTGGGGCCGGAGCAAAACCCATAATCCGTGGTTCTACACCCACCGCTGTTGAAGCAATGATCTTGGCACGTGGTTTGAGGTTATAAGCCTGAACAGCATCATCCGAAGCAACCAGTAGAGCTGCTGCGCCATCATTAATACCTGAAGCATTACCTGCAGTGACTGTGCCATCTGCTTTCACAACAGGTTTAAGTTTGCTTAAACCTTCAAGTGTGGTTGATGCACGTGGATGTTCATCGGTATCAATCACAACAGCATCTCCCTTACGCTGAGGGATTTCAACTGCCACGATTTCTTTAGAAAAAAAGCCTTTGGCTTGCGCGCTTGCGGTGCGTTGTTGGCTCACCAAGGCAAACTGGTCCTGATCTGCACGATTGACGTTGAACTGTTCAGCCACGTTTTCGGCAGTCTGGGGCATAGTGTCTACACCATACAATTCTTTAAGTTTTGGGTTAATGAAGCGCCAGCCCATAGTGGTGTCTTCAATCTTCTGGCTACGGCCAAAAGCACTGTCAGACTTACCCATTACATAAGGCGCACGGCTCATGCTTTCCACACCACCTGCAATCACCAAGTTCGCTTCACCTGCTTTAATGGCACGTGCAGCAATGGCAATCGCATCGAGTGATGAACCGCATAAACGGTTAATGGTGGTTGCCGGCACCTGATAAGGTAACCCAGCAAGCAGTGCTGACATACGGCCGACATTACGGTTGTCTTCACCGGCTTGGTTGGCACAGCCATAGATCACATCATCGACCTGTTCCCAATCTACACTTGGGTTACGCTGCATGAGGGCTTTAATCGGCACAGCGCCAAGGTCATCGGCACGGACAGGTGCAAGGCCACCGGCATAACGGCCGAATGGAGTACGGATGGCATCGATGATATAAGCGTTTTTTAATGTCATTTCCCTACTTCCTTACCCTTGAGTCGCATCAATCAAAGTTGCACCAGTCAAAGCCTGTAACTCATCAAAGCTAAGACCTTCAACTTTCTCAATCACCTTTAAACCATCTTTGGTCACATCAATCACACACAGGTCGGTGTAAATACGATCCACACAGTGCTTACCCGTTACCGGATAGCTCAGCTCAGCCACAATCTTCGGCTCGCCTTGCTTGGTGACGTGGTCTGTGGTGATAAATACTTTCTTGGCACCAACTGCCAAATCCATCGCACCACCCACCGCAGGAATCGCATCCGGCGCACCTGTATGCCAGTTCGCCAAGTCACCATTGGCTGCAACCTGAAATGCACCAAGTACCGCTATATCAAGGTGACCACCACGCATCATCGCAAATGAGTCACCATGGTGGAAAAAGCTGCCGCCTTCAAGCATGGTCACAAACTCTTTACCCGCATTAATCAGTTCAGGGTCTTCTTCACCTGCCGCTGGTGGTGGGCCAAATGCCAATAGGCCATTTTCAGAATGAAGGAAAATATCTTTATCGTTAGGTAAGTAGCTGGCAATTTTAGTTGGTAAGCCAATGCCCAAGTTCACATAGGCGCCATCTGGAATATCTTGTGCCACACGTTGTGCAATCTGGTCACGGCTGAGTTTCTGGTAGCTCATGTTATTTCTCCTTATTGCTTACTGTGCTGGCGTTACTTGTACAACATGCTGTACAAAGATACCCGGGGTAATGATGTGTTCCGGGTCTAATCCACCCAGCTCCACCACTTCAGAAACCTGAGCAATGGTGACATCAGCAGCCATGGCCATGATCGGGCCAAAGTTACGTGCAGATTTACGGTAAACCAGATTACCCCAGCGGTCGCCCTTATAGGCTTTAATCAAGGCGAAGTCAGCCTTGATCGGATATTCAAGTACGTAATCTTTACCATCAATCTCACGAGTTTCTTTACCTTCGGCCAAAAGAGTTCCAAAGCCTGTTGGAGTAAATACAGCACCTAAACCCATACCGGCAGCTTGAATACGACAAGCCAGATTACCTTGCGGTACAACCTCAAGTTCCACCTTTCCGGCACGGTATAGTTCATCAAACACATAAGAGTCTGACTGGCGTGGGAAAGAGCAAATGACTTTTTTTACTGAACCGGCTTTAAGCAGTTTAGCCAGACCATAGTCACCATTACCGGCATTGTTGCTCACAATGGTTAAGCCTTTAACACCGAGTTCAATCAGACCGTCAATGAGTTCAGCGGGTTGTCCTGCGGTACCAAAACCACCAATCAGTATGGTTGCACCATCTTTAATCTGCGATAAAACCTCGCTTAGTGAGGACTTACTTTTGTCAATCATTAGACAACTCCATTGTGCTCATTGAAGAAGAGATAGGTAAGAGAGTTAGGCACACTGAGGCGAGAAGAATAGATAAATATTTCACTCAATCCCGAGTGTTTCCCTTAGATTTCCCTTTTAATCATTTTTGATAATTTTCGTATTTTGATCTAGTAAGCTATATATAGTTTTGTTCGATTTAGGATTTTTTTGTTCGACTATCGAACATTATCTCAGTAAATTACTTAATCTATCTTATAAACTCAAGTTGTAAAAAAATACCAATAATTTTGGATAGATATGTATAAAACAACATATTTGCTTAGGCTATTTCATAAATAAAATAACCATCAGCACTGTATATAAAACCTTAAGACTGTGATTGTAAAATTAAACGAGCAAGTTCCAAATCATCAGGATAAGTAATTTTTATATTATCAGAGCGCCCCATGACCACTTGTACACTTTCGCCCACAGATTCAAGTGCACTCGCCTCATCGGTAATGGTCAAATTATTTTTTAATGCTGTTTCTATTGCTTTTTTAAGCGTGCCAATTTTAGCAATTTGGGGAGTTTGAGCCTGCCACAAAAGTTCTCGACTCACAGTTTTATCAATTTGGTGTTGTTTAGTTACTTGTTTTAGCGTATCGCGTACAGGAATTGCCAAAATAGCACTCTGGTTTGTTTCAACTGCGTTTTTAACAAGAGCACTAAGACATTCAAAAGTCACACAAGGTCGTGCAGCATCATGTACTAATACCCAGTCATTCTCATCCGCTATCTGCAATAGATAATTTAGGGCGTTTAATACTGAGTGCACACGTTCAGCACCACCATTACAAAAATGAGCCTTATCTTTATCCTGAAAAGCTAAAGTCGAGGCAAAATTATCCTGTGCACCAATTGCTAAAACATAGCCACTTAACGGAAGTTGGTTTAAACGTTTAACCGTATGTTCTAAAACAGTAGCGTCTTGAATGTATTGATATTGCTTTAATTCAGTTTTGGAGAACCGACTTCCCGAACCAGCAGCAGGGATAACTGCCCATAATTTAGTCTGGGATGTCTGGCGATGGAGGTGTCTCATTAGTTTCCAAATCTACTTTAGCGTTCGGGTCAATATAAATAGGCTTATAATTGGTACTAATTGTACTCATTTGAACAAATGTTTCATGAGGCTTAACTAAACCAAGATCAAGACGAGCATGCTCTTCTATTGCTTCTGTACCGTTTTTTAGGTCAAAAACCTCAGCTGCCAAAATGCGGTTTCGCTCTTTAAGCTCATCATTTACTTCGGCTTGCTGTTGGATCTGTTGCATAAGCGCTTGATGAGGAAAATAACCACCCTCACCTAACCAGAACTGATATTGCAATATAGCTACTAAAACAATAACCAGTAGCAATATAAGTTTGCTTGAAGTGGATCGAAATACTTCTAACATAGCATTAAGAGCTTTAATTAAAAACTTTTATTAAGTTTTTGTATTGTATGACAATTTACAAGCGACATGCAAAATTCCTGCAAAATTCCTGCAAAACGATGAATGATCATATTACTTTAAATTGACCATCGTAACATGTTTCATTTTGTCAAAATTAAACTCAATTGGAAAGGAAAATAATGTTTATAAACACAACTGTTTATAAATCAATCTATGTATATAAAAGTTACTCTTAAGAATGAGTAAAAACTGCAAATATCATAGAAAAACCAGCAACCGCCAACATGCAATCTAGCAATAAATTAAAAGTTTCCTCAGACATCTTCATTACAAATGTTTTACCAATATAATTACCAATAATTAAAGAAAAACCAACCGCAACTCCCGCAATTAAAATATTTTTCTGTAAAACACCTAGCGCACCAAAAGTTAAGCTTTTTGTTACGTAAATTCCAAATGAAGCTGCCGCCTCTGTTGCCAAGAGAGCTCCCTTAGTTAAACCAAAACCATTAAAAACCGGAAGTAATAATGGACCTGTGGAGAATACTACACCAGTGATATAGCCAAGCACTCCACCTGCGACTATCATTTGCCATGAATTAAATTTAAAACTATGGCGTTTGGCATAATGCCTAATCGGTATTAAGCAAAAGAAAAAGAAACCTATACATAAGTTGGATAATATCGGTGACATAACCCATAAAGTATTGGCTCCCAGTATCGTTGCGGGTATGCCCAGACTCGTAAACAACAGAAATGCTTTAATATTAAGATCTTTATGCCACATCACTACACGTGAAATATTGCCCATGATTGCGGCAATTGCCATAATAGGTACTGCAAGCTTCGCCCCAAAAATATAAGAAAGTATAGGCAACAAAATAATAGATGATCCAGTCCCTACTACCCCACTAATCAGTCCTGATAGAACCCCAATAACAGCAAGTGCTACATAGATCATAGGCCTAACCAAAATAATTATTCTTAAGAGTCTACAATAGTCTAGGTTTTAAAATCGTACTATAGCTCTGTTCTGTTTTAGTATTTAAAATTTGCATTTTAAAATACTTAATTACTTATGCGATTAGCCCTATAAAACTTATTAAATTTTTATTTGAAGCTATATAAAATCACATATTTCTTATATTTTTAACCAATAACTACCTAAAAAGTATACTTTTTTGCTTTCCATTTTGATAAGAATTTTAAATGTATTTTTGATACATATTTTAATAAGTGAGAAGAAGATGGATCTTTCTAACATTTTTATAGGTGACACAACGTGGACCTTTGTTTTAGAAATTTTAATCCGATGTACTGTGATGTTTATTATCATCATTACTTTTTTAAGACTCTCTGGTAAACGTGGTATTCGACAACTTTCCTTATTCGAACTGGCTATTATTTTATGTTTAGGATCTGCTGCTGGCGATCCTATGTTTACTAAAGACTTACCTATTGCTCATGCATTTGTTGCTTTTGTAGCTATTATTTCTTTATACCGCCTCGTTACTTGGGGTATGGTAAAAAATAAAAAAATTGAAAATTTATTAGAAGGACGAGCTCTCTGTGTCGTTAAGGACGGTCTCTTAGTTTATAAAGATTTCCAGAAACAAACATATTCTCATGACGAGTTTTTCTCGGAAATGCGCCAACAAAATGTAGAGCATTTAGGTCAAGTCCGAACAGCCTTACTTGAATCTGATGGTATTTTGAGTTTGCTTTATTATGAAGATGAAGACGTTAAATGGGGACTTCCTTTATTTCCAGATGCTTACCGCAAAGCTGATGTACTTAAAATTAATACTTTTTATTCTTGTATGAAATGCGGTGAAACAAAAATTTTAAACAAACTCGACCAAGAATGTTCTCGCTGTCATCATCATAGTTGGGCTGAATCTTTAAAAACTCGACGTTTAGGATAAATAAAAAAGTGCTATTCCCAAAAAAAGAAATAGCACTTATATTTTAAATATTAATTTGTCATCAATATTTAAATAAGCAAAGTATTATTCAAAAGATTAGTTTAAACCTTTGAACTCAGCTTTACCGCGGTAAACCGCTTTAGTTAACTCTTCAATACGAAGTAATTGGTTATATTTAGCAACACGGTCAGAACGGCAAAGTGAACCAGTCTTGATTTGACCTGCTGCTGTACCAACTGCTAAATCAGCAATAGTTGAATCTTCTGTTTCACCAGAACGGTGAGAAATAACAGTCGTGTAACCATTTGCTTTAGCAAGGTAGATTGCATCTAAAGTTTCAGTCAATGTACCAATCTGGTTATATTTGATCAGAATTGAGTTACCTACTTTCTCATCAATACCACGTTGTAAAATCTTAGGATTAGTTACGAATAAATCGTCACCAACCAATTGGATTTTATCACCAAGAATTGAAGTTAAATAGCTCCAGCCTTCCCAATCAGACTCATCTAAACCATCTTCAATAGAGATAATTGGATATTGCTTAACAAGACCAGCTAAGTAATCAGCAAATTGATTGCTTGTAAAAGACTTGTTGCCTTCACCTTCAAGAATATATTGACCATTCTTGTAGAATTCTGAAGATGCACAGTCAAGTGCAAGCATCATATCTGAACCAGCTTTATAACCAGTTTGTTCAATTGCTTGAAGAATTACAGTAATTGCTTCTTCGTTTGAACGAAGGTTAGGTGCAAAACCACCTTCATCACCTACAGCTGTATTCAAACCTTGTTTTTTAAGAACTGATTTCAAAGAATGGAATACTTCTGCACCAGCACGCAATGCTTCAGCAAATGAAGTAAAACCAACTGGCTCAATCATGAACTCTTGAATATCAACAGTGTTGTCTGCGTGAGCACCACCGTTCAAAATGTTCATCATTGGTACAGGCATAGTCAAAGTAGTTTGACCACGTAAGTTAGCAATATATTGGAACAATGGAAGTTTTTGTTCAGCTGCTGCTGCGTGAGCTGCCGCCAAAGATACTGCCAAAGTTGCATTCGCACCTAATTTAGATTTGTTTTCAGTACCGTCAAATGCAATCATTTTTTCATCAAGTGCTTTTTGATCAAAAACACTCTGACCAACAAGCAATTCATGAATTGAGCTATTTACATTCTGAACAGCAGTACGAACGCCTTTACCCAAGTAACGTGATTTGTCACCGTCACGAAGTTCTAAAGCTTCACGAGAACCAGTTGAAGCACCAGATGGTGCACATGCACGACCAACCACCCCAGATTCTAAGATGACGTCTGCTTCGATGGTTGGGTTACCACGAGAGTCCAAAATTTCACGTGCACGAATGTCAACGATTTGGCTCATGAACAATTCCTCAGTTGAATGAATAACGCGATGCAAGTTCCTGCATCAATGAGTATCTAACTTTTTGAATCCTTTAACTAAAGTATCCAATTCTTTTAGTTGTGCCAAGAATGGCTCAAGCTGCGACAGGCGCAATGCAGATGGTCCATCACATTTTGCTTTGTCTGGATCTGGATGAGACTCTAGGAATAATCCCGCTAAACCTGTTGCCATACCTGCACGCGCCAAAGTTGTAATTTGAGCACGGCGACCGCCAGCTGAGTCAGAACGACCACCTGGAGTTTGTAAAGCATGAGTCACGTCAAAGAATACTGGTACATTCATTTCTTTCATGATGTCAAAGCCAAGCATATCTACAACTAAATTGTTATAGCCAAATGCTGAGCCACGCTCACAAAGAATAAGTTTGTCATTTCCAGCTTCCAAACATTTATGCAAAATATGACGCATTTCATGAGGAGCTAAAAACTGTGCTTTTTTAATGTTGATAATAGCTTGAGTTTTAGCCATAGCTTCAACAAGATCAGTTTGACGACTTAAGAAAGCTGGAAGCTGGATAATATCAGCGACTTCGGCAACTGGTGCTGCCTGATATGGTTCGTGAACGTCGGTAATAATTGGAACATTAAAATGCTTTTTAATATCACCTAACCATTCAATACCCTTTTCAAGTCCAGGACCACGGAATGAATGCAAACTAGAACGGTTTGCTTTATCAAAGCTCGCCTTAAATACATAAGGAATATCTAGGCGTTTACAAATATCAATATAAGTTTCAGCAATTTCAAAAGCTAAATCTTTTGACTCAAGTACGTTCATTCCGCCAAATAATACAAATGGCAAATGATTTGCCATTTGTATATCGCCTAAACGTACAACTTCTTGTGGTTTTAATTGTGACATTTAAACTTTCCCAGTTTATTTAAAATCGCATTACTTACTTTTTTGATGCTGTGTTTTTGCAGCGTCAATAAAACTAGCAAATAATGGATGTCCATCACGTGGTGAACTTGTAAATTCCGGGTGGAATTGTACAGCAATAAACCAAGGATGGTCAGGAATTTCTACAGTTTCAACCAAATGTTGTGCTGAAGAATAACCAGAAATCTTCATGCCCGCTTTTTCAATCGCCTCAATGAAACGATTATTCATTTCATAACGATGACGATGACGCTCAGTGATTTCAGCTTTTCCGTAGACTTCACGTGTTTTTGTGCCTTCAACCAATTCTGATTTTTGTGCACCTAAACGCATTGTTCCGCCTAAGTCAGACTCAAGGCTACGCTGTTGTAATTCACCACGCTCATCTAACCATTCAGTAATTAAACCAATGAGTGGATATTTTGTAGAACGGTTAAATTCTGTAGAAGATGCCTCTGGCATACCTGCAACATGGCGAGCATATTCAATAACTGCCAATTGCATACCTAAACAGATTCCTAAGAAAGGAATACGATTTTCACGTGCGTATTGAATAGCTTTCATTTTGCCTTCAGTACCACGTTCACCAAAACCACCTGGTACTAAAATTGCGTCAGCTGTACTTAAAATAGATACGTCTTGGCTTTCAAGCTCTTCAGCGTTGACATAATCAATTTGTACTTT
Source organism: Acinetobacter sp. 1130196 (assembly GCF_000588095.1). Taxonomy (NCBI): domain Bacteria; kingdom Pseudomonadati; phylum Pseudomonadota; class Gammaproteobacteria; order Moraxellales; family Moraxellaceae; genus Acinetobacter; species Acinetobacter sp. 1130196. The sequence continues at coordinate 21,127 of NZ_JFWX01000018.1, forward strand.
TACACGATTTTTAATACCCGCATGTAATAATGCTTCGTTTACAGATTTATAAGCATCTGGTAACTCAACATATTTACCAACCATAGCTACACGTAAAGTGTATTCAGGGTTCAGTAATGCTTCGACTACATTGTCCCAATCTTCTAGATTTGCTTCTGGAAGATCATTAAATCCAAAACGCTCACAAATTAGATCATCAACGTTTTGTTCATAGAAGGTACGTGGAATTTGATAAATCGTTTTTGCATCTTTACATACCACTACAGCACGTGCTTCCACGTTAGTGAATAATGCAATTTTGCGTTTAGTATCAACATCTACATCATATTCAGTACGGCAGATAAGAATGTCTGGCTGAATACCGATTGAAAGTAACTCTTTTACAGAATGCTGAGTTGGTTTAGTTTTTAACTCTGCTGCCGACTTAATATATGGCAATAAAGTTAAATGCATAAGCATGGTACGTTTATGACCAAGCTCAACCATTAACTGACGAACCGATTCCATGAACGGTAAAGATTCGATATCACCTACGGTGCCACCAATCTCTACGATAGCAACATCGTAGCCTTCACCTGCGCGAAGAACACGTTCTTTAATATTATCGGTAATATGAGGAATAACCTGAACTGTACCACCTAAGTAATCACCACGACGTTCTTTATTTAAAACGTCTTGATATACACGACCACTAGTGAAGTTATTTAGTTTGGTCATTTTCGCGCGACGTAAGAAACGTTCGTAATAACCCAGATCCAGATCGGTTTCTGCACCATCTTCGGTAACAAAAACTTCACCATGCTGGAATGGGCTCATTGTCCCTGGATCGACATTAATATAAGGATCCATTTTAACCATTGTGACTTTTAAGCCACGAGCTTCCAAAAGTGCAGCAACAGAAGCAGCAGAAATACCTTTACCTAGCGATGAAACCACACCACCAGTGACAAAAATAAAATGGGTCATTAAGTTTCTCGTACAATCAAGCCGAAATCGGCCTACAATGTTTGGCAATTTTACTGTACTCTGCCCCTATAAAGCAAAGTCAAACCGCATCAATTCAAAGAACAATAAACAACTGGTTATTCTATCAGCATTTTTAATAAAAAATTAGCTCAATCTGACATGATTTTTTCATTGCTATTTACTGTTATAATGCCAATTCCTCAATTAAATGTTGTTTAGGGCAATGGCAAATAAAAAACTTTTAATCTGTGCTGCAATTGCGGCTGGACTATTGTTAACCGCATGCGTTAAAAAAGAGACACCGAAAGAAGAAGAGCAAGACAAGGTTGAAACTGCTGTTTCAGAACCTCAACCAGAGAAGCCTGCAAAATTTGAATCTTTAGAGAGTGTAGATACTCATCAAGAAGCTCAAGTTCCAGCGCAACCACAAGTTGAAGTTGAACGTGAAGAAACAACTAATACTACAACTGAAATTCGCCGAGAAACCCGTCCTGCGCATTCTGCTGAATCTTCACAGACACAAGTTGCTGAACAACCTAAATCTGAGACACCAAAGGTAGAACCTAAACCTGAAAAAAAACCTGAGCCTAAAGCAGAACCTAAACCTGAAAAGGCTCAGTCTAAACCAGCTAAGGCAACTGAGCCTGCGAAGACAGAAGATGACGCAGTTGCTGCTGCAATTGCTGCTGCAACACCAGCACTTAAAAACTAAGCTTCTGTTTTATAAATGCCCAAATTAATTTTTTTGATTTGGGCATTTATACAAAATTCATAATAAAAACAGATTAAATTCATTTAAATTTCAATTCAAACACTTGGAAAAATGAAGCAATACCGCTCTTATTTTAAGATATAAAAATAAAGCCCAAAATTTGAGCTTCACTTATATATTCAATAATTATCTATTTATTTCGTTCAATTAGAAAATAATCAGACATAAGACGTGCTGCCCATGACGTACTGCGCCATCCTTCATAAAATGCACAATGACTTCCCTTTTTAGTTGTGACTACAGCAACAGTACTCATTTGCTGAATTGGCTCTTTATAAGGTTCTAAATTTTTAATAGAGCAAACAGGGTCATCTTCTGCATTAAGAATCATTAATGGAATTTTGATATTTTCAAACACATAAATCGGGTTAATAGATTTACAGTAAGTCTCGTAATCTTGAAAACCTGCCATTTCAAAGTATTCTTTTTCAAATTCTTCTAAATTGGTCGTCGATAAGACTTTTTCTAAAGATGCTATTTTGCTCCACGTATTTTGATACGGATAAATAAAATACTTGAAGAGTTTTTTCGTCATCATTTTACTGTAAAAAGGATGAACATTTTTAAAACCAATTTCCGTGTTGTAACCCGGGCACATCGCAAAAGCAGCTTTAAAAGGCGTATCTTCGCCTTGTTCACCTAAATAACGAACAAGCAGCCCCGTACCGGCCGAAGAACCTACCGCATATAAATCCGATGCCGGAAATAAACTTTGAATATGGTTAAGTTGTTCTTTTAAATCACTGGTAGATCCAAAAAGAGAAATTTGCGGCACAGGCATTGGCAAACCTGCGTGCCCACGGCGCAGGCATAGTGCAATTCGCCAGCCTGTATATTGATTCAAATCACGTACTAACTCACGCATACTTTCAGGCGTACCTGTAATAGTATGCATAATTACAATTGTTGGAGTATCTGCCGGTAAGTCATATCCATACCAAGCTATAGCGGTAATCCCACCATCACTCATGGTTAGTTGATCAATGCGGTCATACTCTAATTTTATTGATTGTTTTCTAATAAGATCAAAATAGAGTAAATGGACATGACTGTTGGTTAACCAAGGCGTAGGTCGATATTTCTGTTTGAGTTGAGGAAGCTTCTCCAACACATCTTTTATTTGCCCTTGAGGATCGTAATAAACTTTTGGATGCTCAGCGCCTAACACTAAATCAAACAGCTCTGAACCGAAATCTTTAATTTTATTAAAAACAGATATGCCCATGTCCAATGACTACCTCTGACTATGAGTTAAATGATTGCCGCACTAAAGCAGCAACCTGCCGTCCCCAAACTGCGTAAACTTCTTTACTTGGATGAAAACCATCACTTGCCATTGTCAAATTCATGGCTTGAAAAGTTTCAATATCGTATTGAATAAACTTAAACTGGCTCTGCGGTGCTAACCATTGTTGTAATTTTTGATTCATTTGCTCTGCATATTGCCCAAATAACCAAGCTAGTGGATTGGGTAAAGCAGGGAAATGTTGCATTGGAGGCACACCAGAAACGATAATCAACTTTGGCTGAAAACGTTTCTGTATGTGCTCAAATAATTGCTTCTGTTGTTTAATCCATGATTTAGCAGAAGTTAATTTCGTAACATCGTTTACACCAATAGATGTCACAATCACATCATACTTCTGCTCGTCTAAATGCTGTAAAGCATTAAAAACTTGTCGAGTTGTATCACCAGTTTTAGCATGAAGTTTCCATTGCAGGGAAAATTCATTTTGCAGTTCTTGAATAATAGCACCAGACAAAGCATCTTTCTGATTTTCTACACCAACACCTGCTGCAGCAGAATCTCCCAAAATAAGCATGGATAAAGGCTTGCCTTGACCAATACAACCTTCTCGTTCACCTTTGGCTTCTGCTAAACGTGGCGTGTTCTTTCGAACTTTACTACCTTGTACAAATAATATGGGCAATAAAAGCAATGTTGAAAGTTTTAACCACATTTTATATATCTCAATACTCTTAGGCTATTTAACAAAATTATTGAGGTTTAAATTGAGCTATTCTTATACCCATTTGCTCAGCTAATGCAGCTAAACCACTCATTGGACGAATCATTACTTCAAAATCAATAATTTTACCCTGTTCATTAAAACGAATCATGTCAATCCCTTTTAATGATTTATCACCTACATTCGCACTAAACTCCAGTACTACATTTTCACCATCTTCTGTGTAAAACTCTCTGTGATAGGTAAAATTTTGGAATACTTGAATCACATTAGTAAGAATAAAGAAAACAACTTGTCTTCCCTCATAAGGTTTATAAGCGACTGGTGAACGGAAAACGACTTCATCTGCCAGCAAATCATTTAAGTTCGATAAGTCATTTGATTTAACCATGTGATGCCATTTTTCTAATGACTGTTTAGTTGTTTCGAGTGTCATTTTTTATTTTTCCTTCAAATAGTTTTTAGTCATGAGCACTCTCTTACCCAAGACAGTGCTCATTGAAATCATTAAAGAACCGCTGCTAGTTCAGCACCTTGACGAATAGCACGTTTAGCATCTAGTTCACCTGCTTCTTTAGCACCGCCAATCAAATGAACATTCTTACCATCTGCTTTTAATTGGTCATACATTGCAATAAATGATTCTTGGCCTGCGCAAATCACTACGTTATCAACTTCAAGCACTATTGGTTTTCCATCAACACTAATATGAAGTCCTTGATCATCTACTTTGTCATACTGTACGCCTGCCAACATTTTCACATTTCTGTTCTTAAGCCCTGTACGGTGAATCCAACCAGTCGTTTTACCTAGTCCCGCACCTACTGAAGAAGCTTTACGTTGTAACAAATAGATTTCTCGTTCAGAAACTTCAACTTTCGGCTGCTTTAAACCTCCAACGTGTTCATAGTGAGTATCAATACCCCACTCTTCATAAAATTTTTCTGGATTTAAACTACCACTTTCACCTTCATGGGTTAGATACTCAGCTGTATCAAAACCGATACCACCTGCCCCAATAATGGCAACACGTTGACCTACTGGTACACGCTCTTTAAGTACTTGTAAGTAGCTCAGTACTTTTGGATGATCAATACCTTCAAATTGTAATTGACGAGGTGTTACACCAGTTGCAACTACAATTTCATCGAAGTCTGATTGGCTTAACTCTTCATAAGTCGCTTTATGATTTAATACAAGTTCAATGTTCGGACGTAATTCAATTTGACGATTAAAATAACGTAGTGTTTCGTAGAACTCTTCTTTACCAGGCACAGTTTTAGCAATATTAAACTGTCCACCAATTTGATGACTTGCTTCAAAGATTTTAACTTGGTGTCCACGATCTGCCGCATATACAGCAAAACTTAAACCTGCTGGTCCTGCACCAATGACAGCGATATTCTTCTGATTTTGTGCTTCTTTAAAAATAAGTTCTGTTTCATAACATGCGCGAGGGTTAACTAGACATGTTGCGATTTTCATAGAGAAAATATGATCAAGACACGCTTGGTTACAGCCAATACAGGTATTGATTTCATCACTACGACCTTCACTTGCTTTTAAAACAAACTCAGGATCTGCAAGCATTGGACGTGCCATTGAAACCATATCTGCATGACCCGATGCCAATACATGTTCAGCCATTTCTGGGGTATTAATACGGTTTGAGGTAATTAATGGAACGGAAACTTCACCTTTTAATTTTTCAGTGACCCAAGTAAATGCAGCTCTTGGAACTTTAGTGGCAATTGTTGGTATACGAGCTTCATGCCAGCCAATACCCGTATTAATGATCGTAGCGCCAGCTTTTTCAATCGCTTTAGCAAGTTGAATCACTTCTTCTAAAGTAGATCCGCCTTCAACTAAATCAAGCATTGATAAACGGTAAATAATAATAAAGTTTTCACCCACTATTTCACGTGTACGTTTTACAATCTCGATAGGAAAACGAATACGGTTTTCATAGCTACCACCCCATTCATCATCACGATGGTTTGTTCTTGCTGCTATAAACTCATTAATTAAATAACCTTCAGAACCCATAATCTCAACGCCGTCATATCCAGCGTATTGAGCAAGCTTCGCACAGTTTGCAAAATCATCAATCGTTTGTTGAACCTCTGCAGAAGTCATTGCTTTAGGTTTAATTGGATTAATCGGTGCTTGAATTGCCGAAGGTGCAACAATCTCTGGCTGATAAGAATATCGACCCGTATGTAATATCTGTAAAGCAATCTTTCCGCCAGCAGCATGTACAGCTTCGGTAATGACTTTATGTTTTTCGGCTTCTTCTGTGCTATCTAGCTTAGAAGCATGAGCAAAGGTTAAACCTGCCTGATTAGGTGCAATACCGCCAGTAACAATAAGACCAACATCTCCTTTAGCACGTTCCGCATAAAAAGCCGCCATGCGCTCATAGCCACCCGGCGCTTCTTCTAGACCAACGTGCATAGACCCCATCAATACGCGATTTTTTAATGTCGTAAAACCTAAATCTAATGGTTTTAATAAATGTGGATATAACGACATAACAACTCCTTGGCTTGCTAATCTGCTTGCTTAATGCAACTTGTTGCACAAATTTATAATCAAATTTTGACTTTTATGCAACATGTTGCATAATCTTATGAGTCACACTTTACTTTTGCTTACAAACGGATTGCCATGTCACTTCCCCATGTTTTACTAACCAGCTTACTAGAACGTCCAAGCACTGGCTTTGAACTCGCTCGCCGTTTTGACCGCTCTATGGGCTTTTTCTGGAATGCCACACATCAGCAAATTTATCGTGAACTCAATAACATGCTAAAAAAAGGCTGGGTTTCTACTTTAGAAAATGAGATGGATAGCGGCCGAAAAAAGACTTATCAAGTCGAACAACTTGGGCGTATAGAACTTGCCTCATGGATGACACAGCAAAGTGAACCCGCTCAGCTTAGAGATGACTTAATGGTAAGATTGCGTGCCGAGGCACAATTGGGCAATAATCAAATATTACCCGAACTGTTACGACATCTTGGCTTACACCAAGAAAAGCTTAAGCTTTACCAAAATATTTACGATAAAGATTTTAAAGATAGTGATGACTTGAATAATCGAGTTTTATATATCCACAAAATGATCTTGGAACTCGGTATCACTATGGAAACTGAGTGGATCAAATGGTTAGAACAGGTCATCCCACAATTAAAACTTTTTGCTCAAGATAACGCATCTGGAGAATAACCATGCCTTATTACACCATGCCCGATCAGGAAAAATTATTTGTACGCCGTGTTGGTCGTGGTGAACCAGTATTAGTATTATCTGGTCTAGGTATGCAAAGTTGGCAATGGCTACCGTTTATCTACGCAAATCGTAAAGAATATGAATTTATTATTCCTGACTGGCGTGGTTTTGGCGGTTCAAAAAACTGTGCTATTCCCGAGCAAGATGCCATATCAAGCCACTGGCAAGATGTCGCTCATTTAATTGAACAACTAAAACTTGATCACTTTATTTTAATGGGCTATTCAATGGGTGCTACCACTGCAATGCATGGTATGAAGCATGCTCATCTTGCTCAGCAGTTAAAAGCTTATTTACATATTGATCAAACGCCTAAAATATCTGTAGATGCGACATGGCAATATGGTTTATTCGGACCATTACATGCCCAATTTAAACAATTACTCAATGATATTTATCAATTATTATCAAAACATAAAAATGCTAAATATCTTTATGAGTTATCACTTCCAGACCGTCAAAAATTGGTACGTTTGTGGGTAGATTTTATTGAATTGCAAAGTAGCAATCCTTTTAGTCCATTTGTTTTTAAAACTGCGTTAAAACAGCCATTTTTACAGAAATATTTATTACCGATTCAACGCTTAGACTACTTATTTTGGTACGTCGAAAATTATCTTTTTCACAATGAAGACTATCGTGAGGCATTGCAACAATTACAGTGCCCAACAACTTTCTTTATTGGCCGTAATTCAACACTCTATCCAGAAACTGGTCAGACACTGATTGCACATAGTGTCGAACATGCAAAAACAATTTATTTCGAGCGTTCTGGCCACACGCCATTATTAACCGAACCGAAAAAATTCGGTCATGAAATCACTACATTCTTATCCGAACTCAAACATGTTTCATAAAAAAAAGGGATCTGCAAAAACAGATCCCTTTTTTAAACCATAAATCATTAAGCTGAATGAGCTAACTCATTTGCTTTTAACTGTTCAGCAACATTTAACAAAAGTTGTTCAGTTTTATCCCATCCTAAACAACCATCTGTCACAGACTGACCATAAGTCATTTCACACGAAATTTTCTGATTACCATCAACTAAATGACTTTCAATCATGACACCCTTTACCTGAGTTTTTAAGCGTTCAGCAACGATTTGCTGCAAAACCTCTGGCTGACGTAAAGGGTCTTTACCACTATTGCCATGACTACAGTCAATGACTAAAGGAGGAAGATTTTGCTTATGTTTTTCACGTATTGCCTGAATTGAAGCTAAATCATAATTAGGGCCATGATTCGCTCCACGCAAAATTAAGTGTGGTAATGGGTTGCCGGCACTCTGAATAACAGAAGGTAAACCTTGCTGATTCATTCCTAGAAATTGATGCTCATTTTGTGCCGACTGAATAGCATCTAAAGCAATTTGAATCGAACCATCTGTACCATTTTTGAAACCAATACTGTATGGCATATGACTTGAGATTTCACGGTGAATTTGAGACTCGCTGGTACGTGCACCAATTGCGCCCCAAGCCAACAAATCATCAAAATAACCAGTTGCCATTGGGCTTAGAATTTCGCTCGCAATCGGCAAACCCTTTTCAATAATTTGCAAATAAAGCTCGCGTGATTTTTCTAAACCTAATTGTAGATTAGATGAACCATCAAGGTTTGGGTCATACATGTACCCCTTCCAACCTACAGTTGTACGCGGCTTTTCAATATAAGCACGCATCACAATGAATATTTGATCTTTAACTTTTTCTTGTAATTTTTGGAGTTTTTCTGCGTATTCAAGAACCGCAACTGGGTCATGAATTGAACATGGTCCTGTAATAACCATTAAACGCTGATCTTTACCAGCAAGAATATTTTGAATAATTTGACGGTGTTCTGCAATTTGACGTGCGAAGGTCTGCACAAGCGGATATTTAGCTTTTAACTGAAGAGGTAAACTAACTGGTGTTTCTTTTGTATTACTTTGAGTTAGTAAAGTATTTAAAGCATTCATTGGTCTTTTCCTTTGGACTGAAACCGAATCAGTCCGATCATTTATTTGAGCGTTTTGGATCTATTCGTTGGCAAAGGTAAGCAAAAGTAAAACCAATAAAAGTTGCTAAAGTATGAATAAGTCATGTTGTTCATTTTGAGTTCCTCGATTTAAAAAAGATAAAGCATAAAAAAACCTGATCGGGGTTGCCGATCAGGTATTAACTGTGATGGGCAACTTTCATGCCCGAATACGCTCAGGCAACTATCTAAATTGCCAGAAATAAAAGTAAGCGTTAGAATTCACAGATTGATTTAACATCTTTATCTCAAATATTAAAAAATGTTCCTTAAATCTAAAATACGCATTGTTGATGAATTTGACAAGTATTTTTTGCGAAAAAGTTTCTTATTTTTTACTTAAAATTTAATTGGTCACTTCATCATTAGCGAATTAATCCTTGCGGCTGCAAAATAATCAAACTTGCACCACAAAGTACTATAAAGCCACCTAAAACATCCCATCTCGTTAAAGCGACCTGATCGACAAAACGAAGCCACATGAGTGCAGTAAAAATATAAATACCGCCATAGGCCGCATAAATGCGCCCAGAAGCAGCTGGATGTAATGTAAGTAACCAAACAAAGATCGCTAAGCTTAAGGCTGTAGGGATCCACAACCAAGCAGACTTCCCTTCTTTTAAAATAAGATAAGGAAAGTAACAGCCTAAAATCTCAGCGATCGCAGTAATAATAAATAACCCGAACACACTAAGTATTCGGGTTATAGAAAGACTATCAATTAACATAAATTAAGCTGGTTCTGCCGTATGGTGATCTTCAAAAACTTCAAGTTTTAGACCAACTGCCTTGCCATCTTCTTTCTTCACTGATACCGCCACATTACCACCATGATCTGCAAGTTCACCAAACAGAATCATTTCAGCTAATGGTTTCTTCAAGTGTTCTTGAATGAGACGTTGCATTGGGCGAGCACCCATTAAACGATCATAACCATTGGTTGCTAACCAGTCACGCGCACTTTGATCTACATCTAGAACTACACGTTTTTCATCTAACTGTGCTTGTAATTCTGTTAAGAATTTATCAACTACAGATTCAATCACTGTGGTTGGTAAAGCTTTAAACTGAATAACACTGTCTAGACGGTTACGGAACTCTGGAGAGAATGCACGCTTCATAGCTTCTTGGTTATCCGAGCTATGGTCTTGCTCAGTAAATCCAATGCTTGCACGAGAAATGCTTTCTGCACCAATGTTTGTCGTCAATACAATAATGACATTTCTGAAGTCTGACTTACGACCATTATTGTCAGTTAACGCACCATGGTCCATGATTTGCAACAACAGGTTAAACACATCTGGATGTGCTTTCTCAATTTCATCGAGCAATAAAACACAATGCGGATTTTTATGAATCGCATCTGTGAGCAAACCACCTTGGTCATAACCAACATAACCTGGAGGAGCACCAATTAAGCGAGAAACAGCATGACGTTCCATATATTCAGACATATCGAAACGGACAAGCTCTACACCTAAAAGTTTTGCTAATTGCTTAGTGACTTCCGTTTTACCAACACCCGTTGGACCAGCAAAGACGAAGCTACCAACAGGCTTGTCTGGTGATTTCAAACCAGCACGTGACAACTTGATTGCAGAAGCCAATGCAGTAATTGCCTCATCTTGACCAAATACAACACGTTTTAGGTCACGCTCAAGATTTTCAAGTACTGATTTATCATCTTTAGACACTGTTTTAGGCGGAATACGCGCAATTTTAGAAACGATGTCTTCGATGTTTTCTACAGTAATTAAACTGTCTTCACTTTCAGCTTTTAAGCGGCGCTGTGCACCTGCTTCATCAATGACATCAATCGCTTTATCCGGCAAGAAACGATCATTAATAAATTTCGCAGAAAGCTCAACCGCAGAAACTAAAGCTTTGTCGTCATACTGTACGTGGTGGAAATCTTCAAACTTCGTTTTCAAGCCACGTAAAATATCAATAGTTTCAGAAATGCTTGGTTCATTTACGTCAATTTTTTGGAAACGACGAGATAACGCATGATCCTTTTCAAATACCTGACGATATTCTTGGAAAGTCGTTGAACCGATACAACGTAAAGTACCATTTGCCAATGCTGGTTTAATAAGATTCGATGCATCCATTGTGCTGCCCATACTAGAGCCTGCACCAATGATCATATGAATTTCATCAATGAATAAAATCGCATTTGGATTTTTCTTCAAAGCATTTAACAGTTGTTTTAAACGTTTTTCAAAGTCACCACGGTATTTTGTACCAGCAACCAATGCACCTATATCAAGGCTATAAATCTCTGCGGTGCTAAGTGGTTTTGGTGCTTTACCATTTACGATGAGCCATGCAAGGCCTTCTGCAATTGAAGTTTTACCTACCCCTGGATCACCAACTAGTAATGGGTTGTTTTTGCGTCGGCGGCAAAGAATTTGTGCTGTACGCTCAATTTCTTTTTCACGACCAATGAGTGGGTCAGTTTTACCCTTTTGCGCTTCAACATTTAAATTAAGCGTATAAAGTTCTAATGGCCCAGCATTGCCTGAGTTGCTTTCACCCTCAATGTCTTCAACTTCTTCTTCAACCTGCACTTCGTCTTTACGTGTCCCATGAGACAAATATTGAGTCAAAGTAAGTCGATTAATTTGATGACGTTTAAGTAAATAAACAGCAAAAGAATCACGCTCTGAGTACATTGCGACCAAAACATCCGCACCTTCAACAGTACGATCACCACCACTTGATTGCACATGGAAAATTGCACGTTGCAAAATGCGGTCAAAACTTTCTGTTGGATGTGGAGCTTGCTCGCTATTTTCGCCAAGCTTAGGAGTATGTTGTTCTACATATTCTTCTAATTCTTTACGTAAAGAAACAATATCAGCGCCGCATGCTTTTAATGCATTCACAGCCGAATCGTTATCGAGTAAGGCTAATAGTAAGTGTTCAACTGTAAGAAACTCATGTCTCTTTTGACGAGCCATGCTAACAGCCAAACGTAATGATACTTCTAATTGACGACTGAGCATGTGACCCCCTTATGCTTTAGGCTCAATCTGGCAAAGTAATGGATGACCTTGCGATCGAGCGTAATTATTAACAAGGTTTGCCTTGGTTTCCGCGATGTCTCTTGGATATACCCCGGCAGTACCTTTACCTTCATAGTGTACTGTTAGCATTACTTGAGTTGCTTGGTCAAGATTCATTGCAAAGTATTGTTGTAAAATTTCAATTACAAAGTCCATTGGCGTGTAATCGTCGTTCAATAATACTACCGCATATAAAGGAGGACGCTTGAGTTCGGGAGGTGCTGTTTGAACAACAACCTCTCCGTCATGATCTTCGTTTTGCGAATCACTTAAGCGTGGATTGAAGTGCCAATCGACATAGCCAGACTGCTGAAAAGAAGCCTTAATATCTTTTAAATTTGTTTGACGCTTATTTGTTCGCATATGATGTTACTATTGTGAATTTGCTTCAGCTTGAGGAATTTCTGCAACAAAAGCAGAAGGTGTTTCGACAGGTTTACCGCGCTGCCAACTAAAACGTTTAATCACTGGTGTCTCAGAACCACCTGTTAAACGTACTTCAATATACTGAGGTGTGAAGCCCTTAGGCATTGTCCATCGGCCAGTCAAACGCTCAAAATCAGTGAAGTTAAAGTTCTTATCTTCAAGTGGCACAACCAAGACTTCAGTATCTTTAATCAGTCTTATTTCAACTGAACCTGAAGCACGGCGTTTATTTGGACTCACCTGCACCAAATCAAGCTGATATTCATAAGCGTTTTCTGGTAACGGTTTAATTGCCAAATCCTGAATGGTTAAGCTTAATCCACCACGTTGTCTTAAAATTTCACGGTAGATATTACTCATACCTTCTTGTTGCGTTTTATCAGCATTGGCTTGATTAAGTGCTGTAAACAAGTCATTTGCATTTGTAACAGCAACATCACGCTCTTGTACAGCAGCATTCAGGCTTTTGTTAACTGCATCTAACGCTGTTTTTTGTTTTTGCACTACTTCAACCAATTGCTCTGCATCTGCATCGTAACCTACAACAGTTAAACCTTGACGGTGCCCAATTGTATAGCCGAGCGCAAAACAACCACTCATTAAAATAGCAGCACCAATAAACAAAGGCTTATTGGTGTTTAAAAATTTTTTCTTTTGCAACGAACTTTCTACAGAAGTCGTCTGTTCCGAGTTTTGCATCGTCATCTCAGTGTTTAAGATCAGAGTCAAGACACACATTTAAATCGAAATTTAAATGTGTGTGAAGCAAAAAAGAGTTTTTTATGGTAATAAACCAATCCCTTGTAAGCCTTCATCTTCATTAAAGCCAAACATAAGGTTCATATTTTGTACAGCTTGTCCAGATGCTCCTTTTACAAGGTTATCTTGAGCGGCCAAAATAATGAGTTTATTTGGTTGTGGTTTATACAAAGCAATGCGTAATTCATTTGCCCCACGTACACTACGTGTTTCAGGTGAACTATTGGCAGGCATGACATCTACAAATTTTTCATTTGCATAGAAGTTTTCATACAAAGCTTGTATTTCTGTTTTTTCCCCCGCCTCTGTCAAGTCCACGTAAATTGTACTCAACATACCTCGAATCATCGGTACTAAGTGTGGAACAAATAAAAGACCTTCAAAAACATCTTTCTCGCCTGCAATATTTTCCAAAGCTTCTACAATCTCAGGATGATGGCGATGTCCCGCAACACCATAAGCTTTAAAGTTATCGGCATTTTCGCTATAAATCATACCTAAACTTGCTTTACGGCCAGCACCTGAAACGCCTGATTTTGCATCAATAATAATATTTTTGGTTTCAATGAGTGCTTGTGCTGATTTTAAAAGTGGAGCCAAGCCCAGTTGGACAGTTGTTGGGTAACAACCTGGGTTACCAATGACTTGAGCTTGCTTGATTTTTTCACGATTTAACTCAGTTAAACCATAAACAGAATCTTTTAGTACGTCTGGGCAAGCATGTTCCATACCATACCATTTTTCAAACTGTTCAAGATTTTGTAAACGAAAGTCTGCTGCCAAATCAATAACTTTAGTTCCAGCTTCGATCAAATCTTTTGCGTGCTGCATTGCAACACCATGTGGAGTTGCAAAAAATACAACATCACATTCTTTTAATGCATCAATATTTAAATCTGAAAATTGAAGATCTGTATGTCCACGTAAGTTTGGGAACATATCAGCAACTGGTTTGCCTGCTTCTGTACGTGAAGTAAGAACTCGAACCTGCGCTTTTGGGTGTCGTAATAAAATACGTAATAGTTCAACGCCTGTATAACCAGTTCCACCAACAATTCCGACAGAAATCACGTGCATTACCTCAAATATTGAATCTATACTTGCGGTAGTATGACAGGATGTCCAGACTTACAAAACCATTTCATGCTTGGTAATTTTAATTTTTTTATTTTTTAGCGTTAATTACATAGCACTTGCTGGTCTGTCAGAACCAAACAAATATCAGTAAATAAATACCAGATTCATTTTTGGAGAGCTAGGATGCTTGATCAATCAAAACAAACAAAGTTGTGCACTTATCTCGGCCTTAGTACTTTAATTTTAAGCGCAGCCCTTGTTGGATGTGGTGGTGGCAGTAGTAGCGGAGGTTCATCTAGCACTCCGACACCGACTGTGCCAACTCCTGAAGTCACGACAGATTTTACACTTAAAACCCCTGTCGAAATGCGCAATGTGCAACTCAAAGTCTATGACAATACCGACAATAGTATTTTGATTGATACCCAAGTTGCCAGTTTAACAAGTTATAATATTAAACTTCCAAGTACCAAGTTGAATCGGCTTTATCGAGTAGAAGTCACAACTCAAGCCTCATCTCAGGTATTTGATCCAATTAATTCTAAATATGAGAACATTTCTGGCGTCTATCACGCTTTTATTACTCCAAGTTCAATAAGCAATAAAACGCAGCCGATTAGTCCAAGTTCAGAAGCGATTTATCAGCGTGCCGTAATTCGTTCAGGCCAACTTCCACAAGAAACGATAGACCCGACCCGTATTGAACAATCACATGTTGATTTGGCTTCTCAAGATGTTTACACCGCTCTTATTAGTGCGTTTAAAGATGCCGCCATACCAAGCTTAAGCCCAGCTAGCCCGCTGACTGTACTAAATTTATTACAGTATTCAACAAAACAACCTAGTACTTATGTAGATAGCTATCTGAGTTTCGGATATTTACAATACTGGAATACGATTCATGGTAGTACCAATGCATATCAAGAACTTACAAATAGTCTTGCCACCGATTTAAAAGATGGATATTTAGACGGCAAAAAGCTTAATGGTGACAATACAACCATGACACCTATTTTTAGTCCATCGCCAGATAATATTGACCCTGTAAAAAATACGCTTTTGGACATAGCAGCCAATCAAAAAGCGACTCGCGATTATTTTGCTACCAATTTAAAAGCTGCCACATTGCAACTAGCAGATGCACAAAGTCAGTCCAGTTTAGATCAAACAGGATATGTTCTTTTGCAGAAAAAACTCTATTCTGGAGTTGTGCCTTCTGGAAATACAACTGACTTTTTCCGTATAGATGGTGCTGGTGACTACCGACGTGCCGTAGGATTTAGTGGTATTACCACAAGTTGTAATGGTTCGGCTTATCCATGTAAACAAGGCTTAACTAGCATCAATATATCTGACCCTAAACTGCCTGCTACGGACTATTTAGTTGGTCACTATGAAAACAGCGCATCGGGTTGCCAACTTAATTTCCGTGCTAATGGCCAAATTGAGTTAATTCAAGGTTCACTAAGTTATCGCTCAGCCTTAAGCGCAGATAGTACAGATAATTTACTGCAAACCGACGCTGCAAGTTATAGCTACTTACTTAACTCAAGTTCATCAGAACCTAACAATTCAACACAGCAATATAATTTTATACAGCTACATATTAAAGCGAATAAGATTGTCAGTGCTCAAGCTGGTCTTGATAGCCGTAAGGCACCAGATGTCTTACAAACAACACAATTAGAATGTAGCTTTAGCTAAGCTGTCACATACCACCACGCAGGCAATGGGTTACCTTTTAATTGTCTGCGATGCTGCATATAGTTTGGGTCGAACTTTGCAACTTCGGCCCAAAATGCAGGACTATGGTCGAAGTGTTTGGTGTGAGCTAATTCATGAATGCAAACATAACGAGTAATTTGAGCAGGCATAAGAACCAGACCTGCATGCAGCATAATATTATGTTGACTACTGCAACTGCCCCAACGAGTTTTAGGACGTCGGATAGCACACTCTGCATAACTCAACCGAGTTTTTTGGCTAAGCTCTGACAAAAGTGCTGGTAACTCTTGTTTGGCATAAGCAATAACGGCGCTTTGTAAAGCTTGATAGGTTTGCTGGTCTTTAATAAATAAACGATTATTTTCCCAATCAAATTGAAAAATGCGATGTTGCTTCTGTACAACAATTTGAAAAGGCTGCTCTCTATTAAAAAAAGAAATTTCTGAAGGAATCGCAAACGAGGTAGATTGAGCGTGGTGCTGTTTATTCCATGTCTCGATCAACCATTGTTCAGACTGAGCCAAAAACTGCTGAATTTGTTTCTTACTACAAAATAGCGGGACAGTGAGACGTATAGACGCAGGCTCAACACGTAAGCGCAATTTTCTTGCCCTTACGTGACGAACAATTTTAATTTCTGGCATTTCCACAGACATTACTGTGCAGTACGCTCTTCAATACCATTATTTGTTGCAACAATTGCAATCGTTGCTGGATTTAACGCAAAAATACCGTTAGTCACAACACCCGGAATATTGTTGATTGTCTTTTCCAAATCAATTGCATTTAAGATGTTCAAATTAAATACATCTAAAATAACGTTTCCGTTATCAGTTACCACACCTTCACGATAAACCGGATCACCACCTAAGCTAACCAATTTACGAGCTACAGCAGAGCGCGCCATTGGGATAACTTCTACTGGTAATGGGAAATCACGACCAAGTTGATCAACCCATTTTGAATCATCAACGATACATACAAACTTTTTAGCAATTGAAGCTACAATTTTTTCACGAGTTAATGCTGCGCCGCCGCCTTTGATCATATGCATGTGACGATCAATCTCATCTGCACCATCAACATAAGCATCAAGGCTACCTACATGGTTCATATCAACCACTTCGATACCTAATTTTTTAAGACGGTCTGCTGTTGCTTGAGAACTTGCTACTGCTGCTTCTAATTGTAGTTCAGGCAATAAGTCAATTAGAAAATTTACAGTACTACCGGTTCCTACTCCCAAAATGCCACCTTTGGGTAAGTGTTTTAAAGCAGCTTTCGCAGCAGCTTGTTTCTTTTCATCTTGGGTTGCATATAGGCTCATTACATCACTCAACTATTTTTTGACATTTATGCGCCAATAAACGGCGCAAATGCACAAGGGTTTGCTACAATAATTTCCTATTTTAAACTGTTATAGGGAAGATGAACATGCTGTCTCGTGTGGTACGACAAATTTTACAAGCAACGGTTTATGATGTTGCAATTGAAACACCTCTCGAAGCAGCTCCACGAATTAGTCAAAAATTAAATAATACAATTCGTTTTAAGCGTGAAGATTTACAACCGGTTTTTTCTTTTAAATTACGCGGTGCTTATAACCGTATTAGCCAATTACCCAAAGAACAACTTGAACGTGGCGTGATTTGCGCATCTGCCGGCAACCATGCACAAGGCGTAGCATTGTCTGGTCAACGTTTGGGTATTCCTGCAATTATTGTTATGCCAAGCACTACTCCTGATATTAAGGTTCAGGCAGTTAAGCGTTTAGGTGGGCAAGTTGTATTACATGGTGATAGCTTTGATATTGCAAATAAATACGCTCAGCAGCGTGCCGAAGCAGAAGGATTAGTTTTTATTCCTCCTTATGACGATGAATTGGTTATTGCTGGTCAAGGTACCATTGCAAATGAAATATTGCGTCAATGGCGCGATGTGGAATACGTCTTCGTTGCTGTAGGTGGTGGCGGTTTAATTGCGGGTGTAGCAGCTTACTTAGGTGAAGTTGCACCACATGTAAAAGTCATTGGTGTTGAATATGAAGAGTCTGCGTGTTTAAAAGCAGCGCTTGAAGCCAATGAACGTGTAATCTTGCCACATGTAGGTTTATTTGCAGATGGTACTGCTGTTGCACAAATTGGTGCTTTACCGTTTGATATTGTTCGTCTACGCAAGTCAGATAACTCTGGCCCAATTGTTGATCCTGACATTGTCACTGTTAATACAGATGAAATCTGTGCCGCAATTAAAGATACTTTTGATGAAAACCGTAGCATTGTTGAACCATCAGGTGCAATGGCCCTAGCCGGTATCAAAAAATATGTAGCGGAGCATAAAATTAGCGGTAAAAACATGGTATCGATTGTTTGCGGTGCCAACATGAACTTTGACCGCTTACGTTACATTGCAGAGCGTACTGAGCTCGGTGAACAACGTGAAGCAATTTACGCGGTGACACTTTCTGAAGAAAAAGGCGCATTTTTAGGTTTCTGCCGTGCTCTACAGGGCCGTAATATTACCGAGTTTAACTACCGTGCAAATAACACAGAAGAAGCACAAGTTTTTGTGGGTATTAGCTTAAAAGGTGGTGACGCTGAACGTCATGAAATTTTAGAACAACTTAAACAGCAAAATTATGTTGTAGATGATTTATCTGATGATGAAGTTGCTAAATTGCATATTCGTTATTTAATTGGCGGTCATGCTAATCTAGATGATGAAAGATTGTTCCGCGTTGAATTCCCTGAACGTCCGGGTGCATTACTCACCTTCTTAACTCGTTTAGGTCCAACTCACAATATTACGCTGTTCCATTACCGTAACCATGGTGCTGCAGAAGGCCGTGTATTGGTTGGCTTACAAGCAACAGATGCCAAACAAAATCCAGATGGTTTAATTGAAACCCTAGAACAAATTAGCTATCCATACGCAGAAATTACTGACAATGTGGGCTATAAACGTTTCTTGAAATAATCTTTGTTTTATAAAAAAGCTGACAAATTTGTCGGCTTTTTTATTATTTGAGCCCAATATTTTCTATATTTACATTGCTTCTCTTTATCTCAAAGAAAATATCATTAAAAATAAAGCCCTAATTAAGTATAAAAGGTTATTTATGGCACAGTTCGCGGTCATCGGCTTTGGAAGTTTTGGAGCAACAGTTGCTCAAGAACTCACAAAATTAAATCATGATGTTATTGGCATTGATACAGTCAAAAAGAATGTTGAAAATCTTGCCGATGTTTTAACTCATGCTGTCATTGCTGATGCTACTGATGAACATGTACTGGATGAATTAAACATTCAAAATTGTGATGCGGTTGTTGTTGCAATTGGTGAAGATATTGAGGCCAGTATTTTATGTGTGCTGAATTTAAAAAATCTTGGTATTGATAAAATTTGGGTAAAAGCAAAGACAAAGGCCCATCACACAATTTTGTCTCACCTCAATATCAATAAAATCATTCATCCCGAAGAAGACATGGGTGTACGTGTTGCGCAAGCACTTAATTATCCAATGGTAAGTCGTTACATGTCTTTAGATGATGATCACTATATTGTGAAAATCGATATTCCCGAGAAATTAAATGGCATTAATTTGTATGGGATTATGCAACAAGCACCGCAAGTTAAAACTTTACTTGTAAAACGACAGCAGCAAATTTTATTTGAAACTGAAGAGACTTTTACCCTACAAACGCATGATATTCTTATTTTAGAAGGTCATTTACAGCAACTTAAAAAGCTCTCTAATTGTTTCCTATAAAAACGAACCCAAAAATATGTCTCTTAAGCCTAAACCACATAAAACATTAAACCTAAGCCCACCTTCTCTTTTAGCGCTGGGTTTTCTAGGCTTTATTGTCTTTGGCACATTATTACTTAAACTTCCCATTGCCAATAACGGTCATGTCAGCTGGATGGATGCATTATTTACAGCAACGTCAGCAGTTACGATTACAGGTTTATCCGTTCTAAATATTCATGAATCTTTTACACTTTTTGGGCAAGTCATTATTTTATTGTTGATTCAATCAGGTGGTTTGGGCTTCATGACTTTTGCCATTTTGGCAGCACTAAGCCTTTCGCCTAAAATTGGTCTTAAACAGCAAATGATGGCTCAGGACAGCCTGGGTCAAACGAGCCTATCAAAAGTGACCTTCGTAGCTAAAGGAGTAGTGACTTATACTCTCTTATTTGAACTGATCGGCATAGTCATTCTCACCTGTGCATTTACACCCGCTTTTGGCTTCGCTCGTGGTTTGTATTATGCAATTTTTTATAGTATCTCTTCGTTTAATAATGCCGGTTTTTCATTATTTAATAATAGTTTAATGGGTTTTCAAAACAACTATGTGATCTGCCTTACGGTAAGTTTGCTTTATACAATAGGTGGACTTGGCTTTTTAGTTCTCATGGATATTAAACAAAATAAAAAATGGAAAAAACTTAGCCCAAATAGCAAACTGATCTTAACGACTATTGCCATTATTAATTTAGTGGCCTTTATTTTAATTTGGGCAATGGAAGCACAAAACCCTCATACGCTAGGAATGCTAAGCGTAGGTGATCAAGCTTTACATGCTTGGTTCCAAGCGACTGTTCCACGATCTTCAGGGTTTAACACCATTGACACAGGTGCAATGACTAATAGTAGTTCTTTGCTTATGATGCTACTTATGTTTATTGGCGGTGGTTCATTAAGTACTGCTGGCGGTATAAAAGTGGGTACTTTTGTTATATTAGTTTTAAGTGTTCTGTCCTTTTTAAGACGTACTGATGAAATCAGGGTTTTTAATCATTCTGTTTCTCACGAAACTACTTATAAGGCCTTAGCTGTTACTGCGATTACCAGCATACTCATATTTATTGGGTTCTTTATACTTTTGCTTTTAGAACCAAAAGCCGACTTTATGAACTTACTATTTGAAGTCGTTTCAGCCGCCTGTACGGTAGGCCTTTCCCGCGGTATCACGCCAGATTTACATAACGGTAGCCTGTTTATATTAAGTTTACTTATGTTTGCTGGGAGACTTGGACCTTTAACACTGGCGTATTTAATTGCTACTCCTAAAAAGAGCCGTCTCAAGCATCCTCAGGCCAACATTCAAATTGGTTAATAAAAAAGCCGCTGTTAAAGCGGCATTTTTATGGGTTCGAACTTAGTACCAGTTCATGAGTGAAACACCCAAACCTGCATAAGTTGCACGGTGGTTATAGTCAATTAAGCTTTCACCATATCCATTAAATAGCTGGAAGTGACCACGTAACTTACCACTAATTGGGAATGCCCAGTCAAACTGAACAGCTCCATGAGAGTCATCTCCACCTTTTAAAGAGTGACGTAACATTAGGGAGAAGTCGTTATCTTTCCACTTATAAAAAGCGGTCAAATCGCCTCGTCCAATATAATCCTCAATATCGGGGTTGTTATCATCTTTGGCAGCTTCATTAATACGTATCCAAGGACGAAGCATTACAGCAAAATTGCCACGTTCTAAGCCGACATTAAAGATAACACGGTTCCAACTACGAGATAACGGATCTGAACGACCATTCGATTGGTGATTTAAAGTGACACCAAGCAAGCGACCATCTAAACCGAGTAACTCATAGTTTGTTCTAAACATTAAGCTAGCTTCAGGCTCATAATTTGTTTCACGGAAAGGACGAGATTCTTTAGAGTTAAAGGTCTGCCAACGTGAAGATTGAGTATAACCTACCCACAAATCACCATTGTTACCAAAAATATTTTCCCAAGCTTTAGTTTTCAAAGAAATTTGAAATTTAGTTTCGGTAGATTTCAAATCTTGAGCTTCTTTAACTGTGTTATTGGGATTTGGGCTAGTTGGAAATTCATTTTTATCGCTGGTCCAAAATACAGGTAGTAAATAGACAGGCTGATAAGCACGAATGTTCCAAACACCAAGTTTACTTTTTTCAGATAACTCCCAACGTTGATCTAATAAAGAAGTAGTAGGTTCAATTTTCGGAGCTTTCCCTATTACTTTAATATTACTAACCGTATCTACAACCTTCTCTTTAAAAGTTTCAGGCTGAACAGCAGGTTTATCAATTTTTTTAACAGGCTCTGGTACTGCGGCAGCTTGAACAGCGGGTAAAGCTGAGGGCTTAAATACAGAGTCATAACAAGCTAGGCGATCAGCATTTGAAGCGAGGGCAACACATGCATCTACGGTCGCAGGTTTTACAGGGGCTAAGGTGTCAGCATATGCCACCGACGCACATAAACAGCTAAGCAGGGTCCCCATACTTAGCTGTAAAGATGTGCGTTCAAATTGTCTGAACGCCATGTTCATCTCCAATTTTTATTTTAATTAACTTGTTTAATCGTAAAGCCCAGTTGTTGCAATTCATCACGTTTTGCAAAAGGTGCAACCACAGCTTTTACAGGTGTTTGTTCAATTAAATATTGACGTGCAACACGTTGTAAATCATCTAAAGTTACATGCAATAATCTTTCACGTAAGGTACGACGGAAAGTTGGAGTTCTTGCATGTAACAGTGCATAACACGCTGTAATTGCCTCACCTGCTGGTGAACCAGGTTTATCCATACTCGCCACCAAACCAAGAATTGCCTCTTCAAGCTGATGAGGTTGTTGCTCTGTATTTAACAACCATTGCACACTCGCTTCAAAGTCTTTAAACGTGTCAGCTAAACGAGGATCACGGTAACTAAAGAAACGGAATGAACATGCATTTCCATCATAGCTAGCACCACCACCATAAGCACCACCTTTTTCACGGATAGCGCTGTGCAAGAAACCATTACGCAAGTATGCTGCCAACACCATTAAAGGTGCCGCATCCGGATGAGACACTTCAACTGCTTGATATGCAGAGGCACAGAACTGAACATTGGCTTGAATTAACCAAGCTTCATGTTCATTATCATTTTCTTGCTCGACTTGGGTTAACTCAGCCGCTGCTGTATCAACGTTTAATTTATCCCAAACGTTTTGAATTTCTTCAACTAAACGCTCTGACTGATGCTCTTCACATACAAGCAAGAACTGTTTAGGCGCTTGCAATAGTTTGGTATGGATATGCTTCAATTCAGCAATCAGGGCATCATAAGCAGCATCGTCTTGAGTAATGTTAGTAACAAGCTCGCCTAACCAGTTCAACGCACCTAAACCTGTGTTTTGATAGTCACGTTGAGCCAATGCACTCATGTTACGAGAAGCGATCTGCATCGCGTAGCTATGACCAGCACCAGATAAACGAGACTGCCAGCGTGTCTTCCGTTGTTGCAACAACTCAATAATTCGCTCTTTTTCATCAAAGCGAAGTTGTTCAAATGCTAATTTCAATAAATGAATTGCATCAAACTTCTGCGTTAGAGATTTAGTCGTTAACGTTAACCAAGCGCTAATTTTGTCTTTATCATCAACTTTACTGCGTAATGAAGCGCCCATTCCTAAACCACCACTTACAGCTGTTTGTAAGTTTTGTAATTCAAGATAGTCATACTCACCTGCACCAACTTCACCCATTAAGATAGAGAGCAAATTAAAGTATGGCGATTTAACAACATCATCAGGAATCTGAATGAGAACTTGTTGATAGTAAATACCATTCGTTCCTGCATGATACAAATTCAACGGCGTATCCATTCGATTACAGATAATTTCGCGCAATTGACCTTGTACAATATGCAAGTCAGCTGGAACGTCTTCTAGGCCTACTTTTGGTAATAGCTCAAGATTATCTGGCGTATCTTGACGTTCTTGTAACGCTTTGGTTTTAGCAACGATCTCTGCTTTGTCTTCTTCAGTGAGCTTTTCACCAATCGCAGCTAAACGTGCTTTTTCAGCTTCTTGCTCTTTTACTGACTTAGTTGCATCAGGTACTAAAGTCATTTGTACGCGGTGCGGATTATCTAACAAATGTGTTTGAATTAAATTAGATAACCACATTGGGTCTTGAAGTTCTTCTTTGACCTGAGCAATAGCACTGTCAACATCCCAAATTTGAATCGGGTCGTTATGGTGAATAGCACCACTTAAACCATTTAAGATCAGGCTTAAGCCATATGGTGTGCCATCACCATTAATTTCACGTTGATGCAATTCGATTTGATGCAAAATTGCATCAACTAACGATGAGTCAATTGGTTTTGCAGCCACTTCACGTAAAACATTTAAAACACCATCTCTAAAGCTTTGTGCATGCTCTGGATTTGAACCTTGAACGCCGCAATAGAAGGTCATTTCAAAATTACTGTCGTCTACTCCCATTAAAGGACCAGTCGACTGAGCATAACCACAAGTTTCTAAATAATGACGTAGTGGTGAAGCAGAGTTTTCTAGTAAAACACCTTCGACCAAGCGCATACCTAGACGCAGTTTGATATCACTCGCTTGTGGTAACAACCAAGACAACACATGGTAAGTTTTGTCTTTTAACTCATCACCATCAACAGCATAGGTTTCAGTGACTTCAACAGGAGCTGTTAAACGTTTTTCTGGTTTTGAATATAAAGTTGTACCCGCAGTAAATTTATGTAGAGCTAGTTTTTCGAATTGCTCTTGTAACTCATACGCCGTTTGGTTACCGAAAGTCATAAATACCGCATTACTTGGATGGTAATGAGTTTTATAAAATTCGACTAACTGTTCATAGGTTAAATCAGGAATATCTTTTGGAACACCACCTGAGTTGTAGTGATATGTAGTTTCAGGGAATAGATGATGAGCCAACTGATGATAAAGCTGGTCAGACGGCGCACTCATCGCACCTTTCATTTCATTGAACACTACGCCTTTATATACAGGCTGACCGTTTTCAAGTTCAATACGGATTCCTTCTTGAGCAAAATCAAGAGGATTCAAATTTGCCGAGAAAGCTGCATCAAGATAAACAGAGAGTAAGTTTTGGAAATCTTTCTTATTTTGAGTTGCAAATGGATAGGCTGTCCAATCTGCTGCTGTAAACGCGTTCATAAATGTATTTAATGAACGGCGAATCATTAAAAAGAATGGGTCACGAACAGGAAACTTTTCAGAGCCACATAAAGCGGTATGCTCTAAAATATGTGCAGTTCCTTTAGAGTCCATAGGTTGTGTTCTGAACGCAACAAGAAATACATTTTCATCATAATCAGTTGCCAAGTGATAATGCACCGCACCTGTGACTTTATGCTTATATTCAGACACTAAAATATCTAATGCTTCAACATGGTGCTGACGTAGCAACTGAAACGCAGGGTGAACAGTTTGAGAAATGGTTTCAGTGACATCTACAGTCATGTGATCTCCTAACATATCGGATAAGTGAATAAGTCTCATTATAGCCTGAGTCGGCTTGAGATTGGCGAACAAAAGCCAAGTAAAATACTATGTTTTTGTTGAGTATTAGTTTTCATGGGCATAGCTTTGATATCAAGCACATAGCTAGCTTAGTTGTATCCTACCAGAACAAAACCTTTTAATACTATCTATATGCTACACGACAAATAAAAAAGCTCACCAAAATGATGAGCTTTTTAGACTTTTTCAATTAAAAACGATAGCGAAGTGCGACTTGAGCATTTAAAGGGTCACCCATCATATTTGAATCATTTGCTCCACTATGGCCGGAAACAAAATAATCGCGATCAAACAAGTTATTTAGGTTTAAGTTCACATCATAACGTTCACTTTGATAACCTAAAGCTGCATTTACAACCGCATACCCAGGTAAAACGTTTTTGTTATCTGGTGCACTAAAGCGCGATGATTCACCACGACCACCTACAGCCGCATACCAATGATCATTAATTTGATATTTTAACCACAGGTTAGCTGTGTTGTTTGGCGTAAGCGCTGAGTGATTACCCGTAAATCCAACAGTCGACTTTTCAATCTTACCATCCATATAAGAATAGCCAGCTAGCACTGACAACTGATCAGTCAACTGACCTGTTAATGAAAGTTCAACCCCTTTTGTTTTTTGCTCGCCTGCCAATAGTGCTTGATTTGGATTAGCTGGATCTTGGTTTTGAATATTGGTTTGGCTCATTTCAAATAAAGCCAATGTCACATTCAATTGATCATTCACATCCCACTTTGCACCCGCCTCATAATTTTCAGTTTTTGTTGGTTTTAAATCAGCACTGTTTTGATAAAAAACAAATGAATCAGCCAAAGGCTGGAAAGAACGATTATAAGAAGTATAAAGTGAAAGATTATTTACTGGCTGATAGACCACCCCAATTCGTGGAGAATAAGTATTGTCAGTACGGTTTAAGTCTAAATTCGTACTCGTTTTATCATCACGATCTTGAGATAGATTGTCATAACGTAAACCAACTAAAACTTTAAGCTGATCTGTTACTGTCATTAAATCTTGCAGATACACACCATAGTTTTCAAAGGTATTACTATTGTTATTGCGTGCAACTGTTGTTCCGGTATTAATAGGTGCCCAGTAATCTAATTTAGGATTATATAAATCAGTAGTTGTCTTAGCACCTTGCCAAAGTATCTCATCTTTATGCTGTTTACTATATTCAGCACCAATTAAAGTATTGTGCTTTAAGAAACCTGTATTAAATAAAGCGCTCAACTCTTGTTGAACATATACACCATCTTCATTACGCAGGCGTTTATTTTGAGTCAAAGTAATTTTTGTCTTATCAGCAGGATGCGTATCAACACTATATTGACGATCTAATGAGTAGTTATAGTGGCGAACTGCACCATGATATTTGAGTTGATCATTAAACTCATGATCCAAGCTGATAGTCTGGCTTGAGATTTCAGTATCGACATCCCCAACTTCTTTACCGTTTAATGCACCATAAAAAGTTTTAGGATTTGTCTTAACTGGTTTACCTGTAATTGGATCTGTCGGGAAACCTTGATCAGCTAGACGATCATCGTGCAAGTAGTCGGCCTAAGTAAAAGTTTGGTTTTATCAGTAATATCCCACTGTACAGATGGAGCCACCGCCTGTCGTTTTAAAAATGCCTGATCGCGATAACCATCTGAGTCTTCAACTGCACCAGTTAAACGAACTTTAACATTCTCGGCTACTTTTTCATTTACATCGACTTCTGCACGACGTTGCCCTGTAGTACTGCCAATCAGGCTCACTTCACGTAAGGATTGATCCATTGGTTTTTTATTAATCTTGTTAACTAAACCGCCCGCCGAACCGCGTCCATATAATACAGAAGCAGGTCCTTTTAGTACCTCAACTCGTTCAACATTCGACATATCACGAAAATACAAAGCATCATCGCGAATACCATCTACATAATTATCTGTGATTGCAGAGAAACCGCGAATCATGACCTGATCACGTTGCCCATCCCCCACACTAAAGCTCAAACCAGCAACGTTTTGCAAAGCACCTTGCATAGAAGTCACTGTCTGCTCTCTTAGAATTTGTTTCGGTACAACATTTACAATTTGAGGAACATCTTTTAATTGCATAAGTCCTTTAGTGGCACTTGATGCTTGTCCTACCTCTTGTTTTAAACTGTTTTCCTTCTCAGCTTTTACTGAAATCGTTGGAAGGTTGGTTACAGCCTGTGAGTCTGTCTCTGCGGCATATACATGGCCTGTTATAACCCCAACTGATGAAATAAATAAAATAGAACGTTTCATGTAAGTTCGCTATGAATAATTTCAGGCGAAGTTTCAATGAAATACTATACATTTGTAAATATTATCAATAATCATTATTAATTGATAATATTTATTAAAAAGAATATTTCGATTGCTTAGGCAAACAATAAAACTCTACTAACTGCTGAATTACCTGAATTTTATTCAATAAACTACAGCAAATGTGAGCAATGGTGTAAAATTATCAGTCTGATTTTTTATTCTGTGACAACACATATGGCAACTGTAGATCTTTTTGCAATTGGTAATGCATTAATCGACCAAGAATTTAAAGTGTCTGATGATTTTCTTAGTCAGCAAGGCTTACAAAAAGGCACCATGCAGTTGTCTGACGGTAAAACACAATCTGCCCTTTATGAAAAATTAAAGCAAACTCAAGACTACAAAGGCCAAGCAAGTGGTGGTTCTGCTGCAAATACAACTGTAGCTTTTAGTGCATTAGGTGGAACTGCTTTTTATGGTTGCCGCGTTGGCAACGATGATTTGGGTTCAATTTATCTGCAAGGTCTAAATGATGCAGGCATTCAGACTACGCCAAAGTCCATCAGTGAAGGTGTAACAGGCACCTGTATGGTACTTATTAGTCCAGATTCTGAGCGTACCATGCATACCTATTTAGGTATTACAGCTGAACTCTCTCAAGACCAAATCGATTTTGAGCCATTAAAAACAGCAAAATGGCTTTATATTGAAGGCTACCTTTCTACGAGTGAAACGGCACGTAAAGCGGTAAAACAAGCTCGAGAAATAGCTAAAGCTCACGGCGTTAAAATTGCGTTATCTTTATCAGACCCTGCAATGGTTCAATACGCACGTGAAGGCTTAGAAGAGCTTATGGATGATGGTGTAGATTTATTGTTCTGTAATGAACAAGAAGCTTTAATGTATACCAATACTTCTACTATTGAGGATGCACTCACTCAGTTGCGTTTTAAAAACCATACTGTTGTGATTACACAAAGTGCCAAAGGTGCTTTAGTTGCAAATTCAACCCAACATTTTCATGTGCCTGGCCGTCACGTAGAAGCTGTAGATACGAATGGCGCTGGTGATGCTTTTGCTGGTGCCTTCCTCTATGCATTAAATCATCATGAAGATTTAACTGCTGCGGCGCAGTTAGCCATCTTAATTTCTAGTGAAGTTGTGTCTCAATTTGGTCCTCGTTTAGCCATTAATGACTATGCTAAACTTCTCGAAAATTTTCAGAAGGAATGTGCTTGAAATGGAAAGGATCTGTATGACGGAAGAAGTTCCTGAGCGTGAAGCTAGAGCTTTTGACACTTTACAAGGAACGACTATTTTCATTACACAGCGTGATGGCTCATTCTATGCCTATCAGAATTTATGCCCGCATTTGCAAACCGAACTTGAGTATTTAGAAAATCAATTTCTAGACCAAGACAAAGAATATATTCAATGCTCTACTCACGGTGCTTTATTTAACGTGGAAACTGGCGAATGTATTTCAGGTCCTTGTTTAGGTGATTTTTTAAATAAAGTTGAGATTAAAGTACATTCAGATGGCGGTATTTATATCGTAGACTGAGATCATCAACATTAGAGTTTCTACCATGGCTGATTTCTTTTTTAATTATTATCTTATGCCATTTCATTTAAGTGTTGTGGCTTTGATATTGCTCAGTGTGGTAGAAACTATTGGTATGTATATCGGGTTACGGCCGAGTCAACTCCTAAAAAAAATTGCACCAGACTGGCTTACTAACTCACCTATACTTAATGTTAAGTTTTCTAAAGCTCTAATTTTTGTTTTTTTACTCATTAATTTCAGTTTTGCTGGTTACTTCTTACAGCTGTCTTTCTTTGCTATACAGCATTACTTTATCACTCCATTTTACTTAATCATCCCTGCACTGGTCATTGCAATCTTTTTTACCGTATTTATGATTCATTGTCTTGATCAAGTGATTAAACCAAAGCATACACATACCAATTACAATCTTTTAGGGCGACTAGCAACTATCTCTAGTGGCAGTGCCAGACCCGGTTTTTCAGCTCAAGCACGTGTACGTGATGAGTTCGGCCAACTACACTACGTGCAAGTTGAACCAGAATATGGCGAGCTAGAATTATATTCACAAGTCATTCTTATTAAAGTGCATAAAAGCCATTATGTTGCCAAAAAAATCTCCTTATCAAACGATCTTTTTGCACCCGATTAATTTTCCATAATTTTTGTCTTTTATCAGTTTAATAACTTTATTATTCCCTTCTATCTTTTTATTTTTTAATTAAAATTAATCCAACTCTTTTAGTTAGAAATAAAAATAACTTTATTATACCCAACCATTTTAATCAGAATTAAATTTAACCATACCATTTTAATCAACTTAAAATATTTATTTACAAGTGTTTTAGTTGGATTTAACAATCAATCCAAACTATTTTAGTAAGATATTTTATTTAAAATTATTTAAATACATAAGATATTGTTTTATATAAAAAAGATAATTAAGTTTTTATTTAAAATATATTTATTGTTTATTTTTAATATATTTTGATTAATAATGAAATTAATATGTATCGAGGTTTATTCTATGAGCCTTAAAAATCTAGATATTAATGCCAAATTAGTTAGAGAAATTACGATTATTCTAATAATTAAAGTCGTGCTTCTCTTAACAATCAAACATATTTGGTTTGACGCTCCCACTATCCCCAAAAATTTCGACAATCAGGTCGCCGAGCATATTGCAGGCGATAACACTTCCCACATTAAGGAGACACGTTGATGATTTCTGAAAGCGTGGTTGATCTTTCGCGGTTCCAATTTGCCATGACCGCAATGTATCACTTTCTTTTCGTACCTTTGACCCTAGGCCTTGCATTTATTCTGGCTATTATGGAAACAACTTATGTGATATCTGGTAAAGAAATTTACAAAGATATGACTAAGTTTTGGGGAAAATTATTTGGTATTAACTTTGCCTTAGGTGTAACTACAGGCTTAACCATGGAGTTCCAATTCGGGACAAACTGGGCATATTACTCACATTATGTAGGTGATATTTTCGGTGCACCATTAGCAATTGAAGGCTTAATGGCATTCTTCCTTGAGTCAACATTTATTGGTTTATTCTTTTTCGGATGGGATCGCCTGAGCAAAGTACAACATTTAGGTGTAACTTGGTTAGTTGCTCTTGGCTCTAATATGTCAGCGCTCTGGATTTTAGTTGCGAATGGCTGGATGCAAAACCCGGTAGGTGCAGCATTTAACTTCGAAACCATGCGTATGGAGCTTGTCGATTTCGGTGCACTTATTTTCAACCCAGTTGCACAGGTTAAATTTGTACATACTGTTTCTGCCGGATATGTAACAGGTGCGATTTTCGTACTTGCCATTTCAAGCTACTATCTACTCAAAAAACGTGACCTCCCTTTTGCCCGCCGTTCATTTGCAATTGCCGCCATTTTTGGTCTTGCCTCTACACTTTCAGTGATTTTGCTTGGTGATGAATCTGGTTATGAGTTAGGTGATGTGCAAAAAACTAAACTCGCTGCAATTGAAGCAGAATGGGATACTCACCCTGCTCCTGCTCCATTTACGTTATTTGGTGTACCCAACCATGAAGAAATGCGAACAGACTATGCAGTTAAAATTCCATATGCATTAGGTCTAATTGCAACTCGTTCAACAACTAAAGAAGTCACTGGTTTAAAAGACTTAATGCAACAGCATGAAGTGCGTATTCGTAACGGTATGCTTGCTTATGCTGAACTTGAAAAACTACGTGCTGGTGATCGCTCACCTGAGTTGTTAGCTTCATTTGAAAAAAATCAAAAAGATTTAGGTTATGGCCTACTTCTTAAAAAATATGCACCAAATGTTGTAGATGCAAGCGAACAAAACATTCAAGCAGCTGTGAAAGACACTGTTCCAAATGTTACAGCATTATTCTTCTCGTTCCGTGCAATGGTTGCATCTGGCTTCTTAATGTTGCTTCTTTTCATTTTAGCGACTTGGGCTGTTGCGAAAAGAAATGCTGAGAATAAACCTTGGCTACTTAAATATGCATTATTTGCCTTACCACTTCCATGGATTGCTGCACAAACTGGTTGGTATGTAGCTGAGGGCGGCCGTCAGCCGTGGTCTATTGGTGAGATTTTACCAACACACTTATCAGCTTCAAGTTTAAGTACAGGCGATGTGTGGGGTTCCATCCTCGCGTTAGCAGCGTTCTATACCGTCCTTTTAATTATTGAAATGTACTTAATGATTAAATTTGCTCGCTTAGGACCAAGCTCACTTCACACTGGTAAATACCATTTTGAAAAACAAGAGCCAAAAGCAGCTGTTAATGGAGAGGCTTTATCATGATTGAATACGAACTCCTGAAAATCATATGGTGGGTGTTAGTTGGGGTCTTGCTTATTGGGTTTGCTTTAACCGATGGCTTCGATATGGGCTCAATGGCACTCATGCCTTTTGTTGGCAAGACTGATAACGAACGACGTGCTGCTATTAATACCATAGCACCACACTGGGATGGTAATCAGGTCTGGTTTATTACAGCAGGTGGCGCCTTATTTGCTGCGTGGCCAATGGTTTACGCGGTTGCATTCTCCGGAATGTATTGGGCCTTATTACTTGTGCTATTTGCCCTGTTCTTACGCCCTGTAGGTTTTGACTATCGTTCTAAACTCGAAAATAAAAAATGGCGCAACTCTTGGGACTGGGGCCTTTGTATTGGTGGTGCCGTGCCTGCTCTAGTTTTCGGTG
Organism: Acinetobacter sp. 1130196; assembly: GCF_000588095.1. Taxonomy (NCBI): domain Bacteria; kingdom Pseudomonadati; phylum Pseudomonadota; class Gammaproteobacteria; order Moraxellales; family Moraxellaceae; genus Acinetobacter; species Acinetobacter sp. 1130196. The sequence goes on from NZ_JFWX01000018.1 coordinate 53,579, forward strand.
TAGCATTCGGTAATTTATTCTTAGGTATTCCTTTTAGTTTAGATAGCACATTGCGCTCTGAATATTCGGGTAGCTTCTTTGCTCTTCTTAACCCGTTTGCTTTAGTTTGCGGCATTGTCAGTTTATCTATGTTGTGTGCGCACGGCGGTGCTTGGCTTATGCTTCGCACAGACGGCGCTTTAAAACAGCGTTCTGCTAAGGCCACTCAAATTATGGCAGCAGTATTCTTGGTTTGCTTTCTTGTTATTGGAGCTTGGTTATGCTTCGGTCAAGTTCCTGGTTATAGCTATGCTGCAGCAATTGATACAAATGCTGCACTTAACCCTTTAGCTAAACAGGTAGTCACAAATAACAACTCAGGTTGGATGAACAATTACACTAATTATCCAATTACCAAGATCGCTCCAGTTCTCGCAATTTTAGGGGCAATTATTGCATTCTTTACAGCATCAAAAGCAAAAGCAGGCTTAAGCTTTGCTGGCACAAGCTTAATGATTGTAGGTGCGATCTTAACTGCTGGTTTTGCACTCTTCCCATTTTTATTACCATCAAGTGTCAATCCAAACTCTAGCTTAACAATGTGGGATGCGGTATCAAGCCATCGTACTTTAGGGGTTATGACTGTTGCTGCATGCATATTCGTTCCGATCATTTTGCTCTACACCAGTTGGTCGTATTACAAAATGTGGGGCGTGATTACCAACAAACATATCGAGTCAAACTCGCACAGCTTGTACTAATAAGGAGAAGCATATGTGGTATTTCGCATGGATTCTTGGAATTTTGATGGCATGTTTTGCGGGTGTACTCAGTGCACTTTATATCGAACATCATCAAAATTTAGATGAGGAATAAATCATGGCAAACGCAATGACAGCACCAAATCAACGAAAAGCTCAAGCATTCGCAATGGCCATTTCATTTCTGTTGGCATTGCCGCTTGCTGTAATTTTACTGGTGCATCCTTCCCTCATGTTAGATGCAAACGGACACTACAATCATAGCCAGCTTATGCTGGTGATGGTGGGTATTTCTGGAGGCTTCATTTACGGGGTTGGTTTTGTACCACACTTCTGGTTATGGAAATGGTTATTTAGCCCATGGGTAGCTTGGCCTCTCATGCTTTTAGGCTATTACATCTGGTTTTTAACCTAAAAAAAGGACCTCATTTGAGGTCCTTTTTCATTTCAATTAGTTTAATTGGTATAAGTGGTATTCCAACGTCTGCTTCAGTCGGATATGGTTCTACATGACCTGTTTTTGCATAACCACGTCTCTCATAATAAGCAATTAGCTCCGAACGTACATTTAAAACATACATGAGTGCACTGTCCAATTCTGGTGTTTTTTGCAAAGCGAACTGTTCAGCATACTCCAAAACACAGCGACCAACTTTCATATTCTGTAGATTAGGATCTGTACAGAATGTTCCTATCTCAACAGTATTGTTCTGAAATGTAAGACCAATACATGCAACAATTTGTGAAGAATCTATTTCTGCAACTAATAATACCGAGTTAGACAATTTCAATTGCTGTGTCAATTGTTCTTGACTAATACGTTGGCCTTTTACGAATTCAACTTCAGTTGTCCAGCTTCTACCTTGTTGTGTTCTATAAGAATGATTAATCAAGTCTAAAAGTGATGGAATGTCACTTAGTTCAGCTAAACGGAAATTTAAATTCATCATAAATATGCTTAGGCTATTTTAAATATTTAAAAAATAAAGCCGATATTAAATCGGCTTTATCTTGAATAGCAATTGCTTAATTTGATTGTTCAGCTAACCAAGCCATAAATTTTTGACGCTCAGCCTTAGAAGATTTTTGCCAAAGCTCGACTAGACGCTGATCATTTGTTTGTGCAACACCTGCCGAAGGTACTGTTGCGGCAATAGATGTTGTAACTTGAGAAGTAGATGGCTTGGCAGCAGCATAAACAGGTTCAGGCTGTGGTTTAGAAGGCTTTGTCGTAAAGTCAGCCACCTTACCCAACAAACCCGTTGCAAACCAAGGTCTTGCTTCGTTGTTTGCACCAGTTTGCTGAACAACCAGTTCGTTATTTGAGTTATATAAAGCGACTGTTGGTTGCTCAGCATATTTCTTTGCTTGCTCATATTTTTTTGGTACACCCACCATAGCAAGCTTATAAGTTTGACCATCTTTTAAAGTTGGAGTTTGAATTGTAACAACACCAGACTTAACAATATCGTGTTCACCATTTAGATGTTCAAAGTATTCTTGATAACGCACACTTAGGTTTGTTTCACCCGCATCAATTTTGTAGTTATTTTTAGAGGAACGGAATAATCCTGAATTGACTTCTTGACCGTTCACCGCAAGGATTACAATTTCCTCAGGTGCCGTAATTGTAACTGCTGAAAATACCGAACCGCTTAGTAATAAACCAATTGCAGCAACACTTAATCTTAAAGTCATCTGTTCACGTCTCTATAATATTTAATAGTTTGTAAAAACATGAGCAATATGCAATATGATTATGACGATTTTATGACACTATCTGTTTTAGCATAACTACACTTAAAACTTTTAAAATATATTATTGAATTATAATAAATAACTATTTTTCATGTTAATTTTGAACACAAAAAAAAGAGTACCATTGAGGTACTCTTTTGATTAACTAAAATTAGTTAAATGTTTTGAAACGATCTTCATCGTTAATAAATGCTTTCTCACCAGCTGGTGCTTCAACAGAACCAAATACTAATTGAGCACGTAATTTCCAAGTTGATGGGATATCAAATGCTTCAGCAGCGTCAGCATCAACAATTGGGTTATAGTGTTGTAAAGAAGCACCTAAACCAAGTTCTGAAAGCGCAGTCCAAGTTGCAAATTGTGCAATTGCGGTTGAATGTTCAGACCAAACTGGAAAGTTGTCTGCATATAGTTCAAATTGCTCTTGCAAGTTTTTAATAACAGCTTGATCTTCATAAAATAGTACTGTACCAACACCGGCAACGAAACTATCAATTTTTGCATTAGTACCAGCAAAAGCATCTGCAGGAACAATTTTACGTAATGCCTCACGAACCAAATTCCAAAATTTAGTATGTGATTCACCATATAGAGTAACTACACGTGAAGATTGTGAATTAAACGATGAAGGACTATGTTTAACAGCTTCACGAATTGTTTCTTCAATTTTTGTGCGATCTAATGCAACATTTTTACCAATTGCATAAATAGTACGACGGTTTTTAATTTTATCTAAGAAAGTAGACATTTTTATTTCCTACCTATTTGTTTGACCATTGGCCGTTGTTTGGGAATGAATATAGTCTATGAAACTCATTTCTTATAATCAGCATTAAAAATATGACAGTTCGTTTTATTTTCGCAACAATAAAAAAAGATATGGATATAAAAAAACCTCACTATTTCATGAGGTTTTTTTAGAGTTTAGCTGCAAATTACTTTTCTGTTTCAAATAATGCCGCTACAAATGATTTTGCCGAGAACGGTCTTAAATCATCAATTTTTTCACCCACACCAATAAAACGAATTGGTACATGAGTACGACTAGCAATATTAAACAGTACACCACCTTTTGCAGTACCGTCCAACTTAGTAATAGTAATACCAGTTAAACCTACTGCTTGATCAAATTCTTGTACTTGGTTAATTGCATTTTGCCCCGTACCTGCATCTACTACTAACATAATTTCATGAGGTGCCGTAGCATCAATTTTTTGCATAACACGCTTAACTTTTTTAAGCTCTTCCATTAAGTTGCTTTTGTTATGTAAACGACCTGCGGTATCTGCAATTAACACATCAATACCTTTAGCACGCGCACTTTCAAAAGCATCGAAGATAACCGAAGCACTATCTGCACCATGGCCTTGAGCGACAACAGCAATGTCGTTACGCTCACCCCAAATTTGCAATTGTTCAGTAGCAGCTGCACGGAATGTGTCACCTGCTGCTAACATGACTTTCTTGCCTTCGCCTTGTAAACGCTTAGCCAGTTTACCAATAGTGGTTGTTTTTCCAACACCATTAACGCCCACCATTAAAATCACATAAGGTGATTTATTAGGGTCAATATGCAAAGGCTTCACACGTGGAGCCAGTAAAGCAACCAACTCTTCTTGTAAGGCTTTATAAAGCGAATGTGAATAAATCAAATCACCACGCGCAGTACGTTCAGTCAAGTTGGTAATAATCGTTTTCGTTGCATCTACACCAATATCTGCAACTAATAATTGCTCTTCAACTTCTTCAAGCAGCTCATCATCAATTTCTTTACCACCAATTAAGATATTTACCATACCATCGGTGAAATTACGGCGAGTTTTGCTTAAACCTTCTTTCATTCGCCCAAAGAAACCAGATTTTGGTTGCTCTGGCTCAGTTGAAGGTGCCGTCTCGACAACTTCTGGTGCTTTTACTTCTTGCTTAACAGGTGACTCAACGATAGGAACATCGATAGCAGGTAAATTAGGCAATGTGACATCGTCATCCCCGATCTCAGCATCTATCAAGAATTTATTTTGCATATTCGATTGTTGTTGCATGCCGATTCCTTGAAAAGCAGCGTGTTAAAAAATAGAAAGTTTAGCATAAATTCAAGTTTTTGCCTGCTCCAATAGCGAGCAAAACCTTTCTAAAATAAAGACCATGCTTATTGAGTATCTTCTTGTGCTAACGCAGGATATTCCTTGATATGATCATGTTCAAACTGATAAGCGTACATTAACTTTAGATACTCTGCCCTATGAATTTTTGATTGAGTCATTATCAACTCTGCCATATCTTGAGTTCTAGGATATGTAGCCTGTCGAGAAAGTTGTACAATTCGTTGATACTGTTCCGAGTTCACAGGACGAAACAATGCTAAATAAGACAGCATAAAAATACAGCCAATGATAATAATCACAACCAGATTAAAACATTGGTCTGCCTTTAACTCAGACTTTAATTTAAGAAAATTTTCTTTGAATGTGAGCATGACCTACCTCTAATTGATGTAGTGTAGGGTTCAATGCACTTCAGCACAAGGTCAAAATCCAGTAAGGCTAATATTCTTTAGCCTTACTGGATGATAAACTTTAGCTTATTAAAGAACGTATTACAGAGAAGTATAAGATTGCTGCAATAATTACTAGCACCAGTAACATGGCAAAAATACTTAATCCTTCTTCAGCATCAGCTGGATGCAATTCATCTTCATCTGCAATTTTTCTAAGTTCACCATCATAAACCTGATAGAACCAAGCTTTTTGATTAGGATCCAATTGGCGAGCATAGTCAAAAACCCGTTTACGTTGCGCCAAACAATAATCACCTAAATGTATTTCTTGATGGAAAATTGCTTCGTCTAATAATTTACGATGGTAATGAGCAAGCTCTATGATTTGCTCCTCTTTAGGAGGAGTATCAAAAACAAAGCCATCGATAGTATTTGTCATAGTTATTCTCCTTGTCTTTTATTCTCATATTGATTTTACTCAAAATTATTTGTGAATAATGTTTAATCATGTATCCTAATAGTGAACCAACTAATGCTGAACAATAGTTGACAAATCCATTAATTTGTAATATTAGTTTAACAATTCTAAGTTACATTAGTTCAAAGGCAGTGGCCTTTAGAAAAAGTAATCATAATTAAAATAAGGAGTTTTATATGATTCAACGTATCTCTCATCATGATTTAGAACATGTATACGCAACTGCAGTTAACACAATTCACTCTCAAATGAATTTCCAAGATGCTGTTGCGCAGTTAGAAGAAGTTGCGCGTGCTGGTCACGGCAAAGCTGCCCTATTCTTAGCAGAGCTATATTATCAAGGTTTCCGTGTAGAACGTGATTCCATGAAAGCACAATATTGGCAGAAACTAGCCACCATGCAAGCATAAAGAGACGTCACTTAGGTGGCGTTTTTTTATACCTATCAAAAACCAAAATTACCTATTTATCTAAAGTCTTACTTCGCCACTTTAGCCGTGGCTCAGGTGGCGTTTTTTTATACCTGTAAAAAGTTCAATATAAATTAACCATAACTATGTTCATCTTGCGCTTCGCCAAAGCTTTAGTCGCTTTGTCTTGCTCAGGTGGCGTTTTTTTATATCTGAAAAAACTAAAGTTATTAATTTTTTCTGCAACCCTACTTCACTATTCTTAGTCATAACACAGCATTATTTTTTAGTATTGATTTATATAGATATTTCAAGTCATCAATATTTGTTTACGATTTGACACCTGTTTAAACTGAAATGTCATGTGGTTTTCTTATAATAAGCAAGACAAGTTGAAAACCTTTAAATTTAAAATGAACAGTTTAAGTAATCTACAACCGGTTTCTAAAGACTTGATGATCAAGATTTATATTTTAAGAACCATGATGTATTGTGGAGTTCTTTGGGGACTATTTGATGAAGGCTGGGCCATTAAATCAGATCAGGAAGATTTTATTTTTCCTTTTTGGTTAAATGGAGTGCAAGCACATCGATATGCCAAAACTCATTGGCCTAATTACAAGCCAAGAAAAATTACCCCAAAAGACTTTCATGAATCTTTATTACCTACTTTAACACGGTTAAAAGTTACCCCTGCATTATTTAACTCATCTCATCGTAAGTTGAAGTTATCTACTCAACAAATGCATCATTTCTTTTTTAATCATCCAAAATGGCAGGTAGCTTAAAGTTTTTAAGCTACCAAATTTAGAGTGCTTTTTGAGCGCTTAAGCGTAAAACTAATATTTGAATGACTCGTAAGTCTTTGCTTTTTTCAAAAATCGAGCTAATTTAAATCAAAATGATAAAACAACAGGACAGAAGAAATGACTATCGTTGCACAAGTAATTAAGAACAAATCTGAAAAAGCCATTTTTACAATTTCACCCGAAGCGACTGTCCTCGAAGCAATTACGATTATGGCGGAAAAAGGTATTGGTGCTTTAGTTGTAGCAGAAGGTGAAAAAGTTGTTGGAATATTATCTGAACGAGATTACACACGAAAAGTAACGCTTATGGAGCGTTCTTCTTATAGCACCACAGTTGCTGAAATTATGACGGCAAAAGTAATAACCGTAGGTTTAAACAATACAGTTGAAGAATGTTTACAACTCATGACTGATCGTCATTTACGACACTTACCTGTATTAGATAATGAAAAATTAGTTGGTTTTATTTCAATTGGTGACTTAGTTAAAGCAGCTATGGAAGATCAGAAAGTTTTAATTGAACAATTAAAGCAATATATTTCAGGCTAAATACAAAAATAAAAATGGGCGATTAACGCCCATTTTTTATTGTCTTTAAAAATTAAAGATAATTCGTAATAAAAACAACAAAACGCTCGAGAAAAATATCAGCTGGAGCTTGTTTCATGTTGTTTGGGGGAAAAAAACAACCCCCCGACCCTGCCGTAACGTTAATAATAAGTTTGTATTCATCACGAGCAATCGCAACAAGTTCAGCACAATCTTTAGGTAGTTGAATACCGATCATCATACCGAAACCACGTACTTGCACATTCTTATCCGACAATTGGGCACGTAATTGATCAACAATATAATTACCTACTACTGCTGCATTCTCTACCGCATTTTCCTTCTGGATTGTGTCAATTACCGTATAAACCACACGAGAACCCAATACTGTACCGCCATAAGTAGAACCATGACTGCCTGGCCCTAACAAACCTACAGCCTTACCTTGAGTCATTACAGCACCTACAGGGAAACCATTACCCAATCCTTTTGCTGTAGTTAAAACATCCGGAATAATATTTGTATGTTGATACGCAAAGTATTTACCGGTACGACCATTACCAGTTTGGATTTCATCTAGCATCATCAACCAGTTATGCTGATTACAAATTTGGCGAACTTCTTCTAAATAGCTAAATCCTTGAGGTGCAGTATTAATACCACCTTCACCTTGGATTGGTTCAATTAAAATAGCAACGATATCTGGATGCTGTAAGGCTGCCTCTTGAATGGCTTCAATGTCACCAAATGGGACTCGAATAAAGCCTTCCACCAAAGGTGCAAAACCGTCTTGTACTTTCTTGTTACCAGTTGCAGAAAGTGTCGCCAAAGTACGACCATGAAATGATTGTTCAGCCACAATAATCTTTGGCAAGCTTATACCTTGTTGAGTACCAAATTTACGAGCAATTTTAATCGCTCCTTCGTTTGACTCGGCACCACTGTTTGAAAAGAAAATTTCTTCCATACCTGAAACCTCAGCAAGCTTTTGCGCCGCAGCAGTTTGCCAAGGAATTTCAAATAAATTGCTCGTATGCACGAGAGTAGCTGCTTGTTCTGCAATTGCCTCGGCAATAGCTGGGTGAGCATGTCCTAGTCCACATACAGCAATACCAGTAAGTGCATCTAAATATTCTGTACCATCTTGTGTATAAAGATATGCCCCTCGGCCTCGGACAAAACTGATCGCTTGGCGACCATAAGTAGCCATTAAGTGTGTTGGTTGATCAGGTTGTACTGGAGCTAGGGTAATATCAGTCATCACGAACTCTGTCTGTATGAGGTTTTAAGAAGGGTTTATATAAACAAAAACTTGCACTGATGAAAAGTCTCATCCTTCATTTATCTAAAATTTCGTCTGCTTTTTGCTATCGCTTCGGTTTATACAATAAAATATTGAATATTCTGTGCAACTTTAAGCAACAAGGCGGTTTGCAAAGCGATGTGAACACCCCCTATAATGCTGCAAGATTAGTTGAGGATCTATTTATGACTGAACAAGCACGTGATACTGAAGCGTTAATTCGCGATCAAATTGCGAAGCATCCCGTTTTACTTTACATGAAAGGCACTCCACAGTTTCCACAATGTGGTTTCTCTGCACGTGCAGTAGAGGCGCTCAGTCAAATTGGTCGTCCATTTGCATATGTGAACATCTTAGAAAACCCTGATATTCGTGCAACTTTACCAAAAATTGCAAACTGGCCTACTTTCCCACAATTATGGGTAAACGGCGAGCTTATTGGTGGTAGCGATATCATGCTTGAAATGTTCCAAAATGGCGAATTAAAACCATTAATCGAACAATACAGCGCAGCTCCAGAAGCTTAATAATAAAAAAGCCAATCGAAAGATTGGCTTTTTTATACTTATAAATTTAACAATCACTTATACCGATATAACGAAATAGTCCCTCAACACCAAGATCTGCTTTTAAAATAGTTAAATTTTTATACGGTGTGGTAGTTATCGCATCAAAAATATTCATGTTCGGATCTTCATGCAACTCATCTACGTTTTGATTCATAACTTCTTCAAAACGATCAGCTACAAATTCAAAGCCTAAATCCATTGCAATAAACAATGTATGTTCACAAGGTTGGAGGTACTGCTCCTGTGTCCAATCAATAACTGAAAGCTTACAGATTGGACAAAGGATATTGGCCGATGCATTTTCTAATTCAACTAACTGGTAAGACATACTTTTAAAAAACCGAGAAAAATCTATTTTATGAAAAATAATATGTAAACGCTATATTTGTTTTAAGCTTCATAAAATAAATTACAAGAGCATTTCAATGTAATTACATTAAAATTTCAAATTATTTAATTCCCTTTACTCGCTCGTATTTATCGGCCTTTTACAAAAAATTAAAATCAAACTTTATCGTTGCAAAACTAATAATGTAAAATCTTTAGTGTTGCATAAATAGGATATTTTAATGCTCACAGATCTTGATGATTTTTATTGTTTTGCCCTTGTTGTTGAGCATGGTGGATTTAGTGCTGCCGAACGTGTTACGGACATTCCAAAATCAAAATTAAGTCGTCGTGTTTATAATTTAGAGGAAAATTTAGGGGTTCGCTTAATTCAGCGCAGTTCTCGTCATTTTGCTGTTACCGATATCGGGATGGATATCTATAGACACGCACAAGTTATGATGAATGCTGCTCAAGCAGCCCATGATTTAGTTGATCACTTAAGTATTCAACCAAGAGGCGTAGTCAAAGTAAGCGTTCCTGTAGACATTGCACAAAACCAGCTACCTAAAATTTTACCGGCATTCTTAAAAAAATATCCCGAAATTCGTTTACAACTTATTGTAAGCAACCGTCGCGTTGATGTGATTAATGAAGGTATTGATGTAGCTCTACGTGTCAGATCTAAATTAGATGATGACCCTAGCTTAGTACTTAGACAGTTTGCGCTCATAGAACAAAGTTTATTCGCAAGCCAAGCTTACTTAAATGAGTTTGGTAATATTAAGTCACCTGATGAGTTAAGCGATCATCGTATTTTAAGCTTGTCCGAAGAGCATTTAGATCAACAATTTATTTTACATGGTCCAGATAGCCAACTGAAAAAAGTGAAAGTTAGCCCCACTGTAATGGGAACAAATCTTTATATGCTTGCCCAACTTGCAAGTCAGAATTGTGGTATTGCCTTATTGCCAGAAACAGCAGCTGAAGATTTTGTAAAATCGGGTCAGCTTGTACAAATCTTACCGGACTGGAAAGCAGCTCACGGTATATTCCACGCTGTTTACCCATCTCGTAGAGGACTACTTCCAGCAGTGCGTGTATTTATTGATTATCTTGTGGAACATCTCTCAGAGCATTAATAAATTAAGCTCCATAAAAAAGTTCGATGTTATATCGAACTTTTTATTTTATAACGATTAAGTTTTTGGATAATTTCCCACCCCTTCTGGCCAAGGTGTAAGTAGCTCAAAACCTGTATCTGTAACTGCAACCATATGTTCCCATTGAGCAGATAAAGAAAGATCTTGAGTAATGACGGTCCAACCATCATTTAATTCTTTAACTTGAGGTTTGCCTGCATTCACCATAGGTTCAATTGTAAAGACCATACCTTTCTTTAGAACCAAACCTTGTCCACGTTGACCATAATGCAGAATATTAGGCTGCTCATGGTAAACTTTACCAATGCCATGCCCACAATACTCTCGAACAATGCTATAACCCTCGCGATGAGCAACCGATTGAATAGCGTAACCAATATCACCTAAAGTAGCGCCAGGTTTCACTGCATGAATACCAGCAACCATTGCCTCATAAGTTGTTTCAACCAACTTTTTCGCATGTGGATTTACGTTTCCAACGTAGTACATACGGCTCGTATCGCCAAAGTAACCATCTTTAATAATCGCTACATCAATATTAATAATATCGCCATCTTTTAAAACTTTATTTGGAGATGGAATACCATGACACACCACTTCATTGACTGAAGTACATATTGTTTTTGTGAAACCGTGATAACCAACATTGGCTGGTATGACCTTTAAAGTATTTACGATGTAATCATTGCAAATATTGTCTAAATACTCAGTTGTTACGCCTGGCTTAACGTACTTCCCTATCATTTCTAAAACTTGTGCAGCCAAACGCCCAGAAATTCTTAATTTTTCCAGATCTTGTTCTGTTTTAATTGTAACAGTAGAAGCTCTCATTCAATTTTATCCTCGTAGGCACTGTTTTGATCACACCTACAAAAATGTTAGTTAATTTATAGTATTTTAGAATGGATATATGATAGGCGGAAAGCTTTAAATGCCCAAATATTCAACATTCATAATAGTATTTTATATTTTTATTTTTACATAATTTTTTTAAAAAATCAGAGTTAAAAACTATTTTCTCTATTTCTTTCAAAGGTTTTTCAAATAGATAACTTAACCAGTTGATATTTTTCATATCTCTGACTGATTTAGAAAACTTGAAAAATCTCTTTTTCACATAAAATAGCGCTTGATCATGCTCTCTTTTACTCTAAAATTCTTTCTTTTTTGTTAAATTTAATTTATGCAACAACTTCGTACTGGAGATATTATTGCCTTAGGTTTTATGACCTTTGCCCTCTTTATTGGGGCAGGTAATATTATCTTTCCTCCCATTGTCGCACAGCAAGCTGGTGATCATGTATGGTTAGCGGCCATAGGCTTTTTGATTACTGCTGTTGGCTTACCCGTAATTACGATTATGGCACTCTCTCGCATGCAGGGTTCCATTGAAATCATTAGTTCACCTTTAGGGCGTATCGCAAGTCTGATTTTAACAGTAGTCTGTTATTTATCAGTTGGTCCTTTATTTGCTACACCACGAACTGCAACAGTTTCTTATGAAATTGGTTTTTCCTCTTATTTCGGAACATCAAGCAGTAGTCTTTTAATTTATAGCGCAATCTATTTTACATTTGTTACTTTAGTTTCGTTATATCCAAACAAGCTTTTAGACACAGTTGGACATGTTCTAGCACCTCTAAAAATTATCGCTTTAGCAATTTTAGGTATTGCAGCGGTTATGATTCCTGCGGGCTACGTTCCTGCTCCAATTAATCATTACGTTAACTCTCCTGTTTCGGAAGGTTTCGTAAATGGTTATCTTACTATGGACACTTTAGGTGCCTTAGTATTTGGTATCGTTATTATTCAAGCAATTTATTCGCGTGGTGTTACAGATAAAAAGCTAGTCACCAAATATGCAATTATTGCTAGCCTTATTTCAGGTGTTGGTCTTACTTTAGTGTACTTAAGCTTATTTAAATTAGGTTTAGGTAGTCACGAAGTTGCTCCAAATGCCGCAAATGGTGCTGTAATTCTGCATGCCTATGTTCAACATGCTTTTGGAAATATGGGTTCATTATTCCTAACTGGACTTATTTTCTTAGCGTGTATGGTAACTGCAATTGGTTTAACTTGTGCGTGTGGTGAATATTTTGCTCAACTCACCAAGTTACCTTATAAGCTTTTAGTATTTATCTTAGTTGGTTTCTCTTTCATTATTTCTAATCTTGGATTGACCAAACTCATTGCTGTATCAGTACCGGTTTTAAGTGCAATTTATCCACCAGCTATTGTGGTTATTATGCTCAGTTTCTTCTGGAAATTTTGGCATAAACCATCTTTTATTGTTGGTTCAGTAACAAGTATTGCTTTAATTTTCGGAATTATCGATGGGCTTAAGGTTGCGGGTTTTGGAGATAATCTTCCTATGTTCCTTCAACATTTACCATTAAATGAACAGAATTTAGCATGGTTGATCCCATCTTTAGTTGTTCTTGCGGTAACTACCCTTATCGACAAAGTTAAACATAAAAGCATTTAACCTGGTGTTTTTTTGAAATCGAGTTTTACCCAAACATGATTTTATATATTGAATAAAATGCTGCGTTTACCCAACCAGCATTTTATTTCCAACACTAGTATTTAATGACAATTCAACTATAGATATAATTAATTTTTGCTGTAATATTACATTAAAATAATTTTTAGCTTACTCAGGAAAGAAGAGCATAAATGAAAAGTAAATATTATCTAACATTAGCAGATGCAGAGTTTTTAATGGAAGAAGCTCAAAAATATGCAATCGAACACAACTTCAAAGTCAGTATAGCTATTGTTGATGAAACAAGCTCTTTATTACTTATGAAACGCCTAGATGGTGCCTCTCCTCTCAGTACACATATATGCCTAGAAAAGGCTAAATGCTCATCAATGAGTGGCCGTCCGTCAAAATTTTACGAAGAACTTCTTCAAAATGGCCGTCTTGGTTTCTTAAGTCTACCAAGTGCTAAAGGTATGCTAGAAGGCGGAAAAGCGATTATTTATGAAGGCCAGATTTTAGGTGCAATTGGTGTTTCTGGTGTCCAATCTTTTGAAGATGCTGAAATTGCACAACACGCAATTGATGTCTTCTTAAAGAAACAAAGCAACTAAAGTAAATTGAGAGAAAAGAGAAGTTATTACACTTTTCACCTAAAAATTTCTCTTTTCTAAAATATTAAGTATTTTATACAAAAATATTTAATATTTACCTTTTTTATACCTTAACTATTTATAAATATAGAGGTTTTCATAAAACTGTTCAAAAATTTTTCAATTGACTATTGAATTAAGCTAAAAATACAAGTACAACATTAAACTTATTCTTGACTAAAACATTCGGTTTTAGCGCAACCACAAGGAGGGATGGAGATGTTATCATTACATTTCAACAAACAAGTCTTCATTAACACTCTGAACAGTAAAGATTCAGTTGTTTATGGAGTAACAACACTTGCTCTTATGCTGACTCTACTGTTTCAAGGTATGATTAAAGGGAATCTGAAACCCGAATACTTTATGTATGCCATGGTTGTTTCTTTTGTATTTTGTGTATGGGCCTTTGTCGACCACAAAATGCGAAAATTAGCTAAAAGACGACTTAGTCAACAGAAATAAGAATTCAAAAATGGATGAGCAATCATCCATTTTTTATTTATTTAAAAATAGAAAAATCGTTCCCATTACCAAAATAGCAGTTGCCAGCAGCTCAGTAATAATTAAAGCAATCATCATAAATGTCATCAGCCATGTCGGCAAATTAACCTGCCCTAACCTATGCGGTTGTTTAAATTGATTGGTCGTATCCTGCAAAAACCCATGAATGATATAAACTAAAATTGAGAAACTAAAAAACAGTATATTTGCCAATACACACCATACAGCAATATCCTCATTTAAAACAGTGAAATAGCTCAATACAGCTAGAATGAGTGTAGCTGCTGCATAAAGCAAACTGCTTCTATGTGCAATATCTACATAATAATGTGCACGGCTTAATTCGGAACGGCGAATTTGCCAATATTTCCATACCCCGGTTAACATTCCTATCCATAAAAAGACGCCACTAAAGACAATAGCCAACTGTACGGCTTTCGATAAATCCATCATTTCCTTTATTCGTTTTATTAAAATTTGATGAGTTATATAACATAAATCTTGACTTTGTAGTCACAATTTAATCAAGTGCCTTTTCAGAACTCATGTACATTAAGATAAATGATTAGCCAATTAACTTTAAATCTATGGATAAGACTTTTGAATCTTTTTGGATTACCTGTAAAGATGGTTATCAGCTTGCAGCTCAATTTTATCCTGCTCAAGAAAAGAAAACTGAATATCCTATTCTCATTTGTCCAGCAACAGGTATAACTAAAAACTTTTATCACTCTTTCGCCGCATGGTTAAGCCAACAAGGCTACGATGTATTGAGTTTTGACTTTCGTGGTATTGGCGAGTCCCTACATGGCGCTTTAAAACAAAGCATCGCAAGTATTTCCGACTGGGGAACACTTGATATTCCTGCTGCAATTGATGCTTTATTAATAAAAACGAAATCAGATCAAGTTATCCTTATTGGGCATAGTGCTGGTGGACAACTACTAGGAGTTGTACCTAATTATAATAGAGTCGCAAAAGTAATAACGGTTGCTGGTTCAACTGGACATATTAAAGGCCTTAAAGGAAAAACCAAGGTTTTAGCACCAGTTATGTTTAATATTATCTTTCCTATCTCTAGTCTTGTTAAAGGTTATGGAGCAACTCAATTTATTGGTATGGGAGAAAACCTACCTAAAAAAGTTGCTCAACAATGGCGAGAGTTTTGTAGCCGTCCTGGATATGTGAAAAATGCCATAGGCAAGACGATTTTTCATGATTTTCATTCAGATATTCAATGTCCTATTACGGCTATTTGGGCCGATGATGATGAGATTGCAACTAAACGTAATGTACAAGAATTATTAAGTTTATATCCAAACGCAAATAAAAAAATGATTGAACTTAGCCCAAAAGATTTAGGCTATAAAGCAATTGGTCATATGCTGCTATTTAAAAAATCACATCAAAAACTTTGGTCTATTTTAGAACAAGAAATTAATCATTAAACCCTGCTTTTATTTTCACCTCTAAGTCAGTAATCCGGCTTAGAGGTTTTTTTGTATTAAAAACGAGCAGCTTTTTACTTAAATGCGTCGATATACATTTAAAGTTCTGCTAAGGTAATTCATCTGAAGCTGTTGTCAAAACAGGTATATTTACTTGTTTAATGCAAACAGCTTCTTTTTTTCTGTTTTAGCTAAAGCCAAAGAAATTGTTCAAGGATAATTATGCTAGCACTAGAGCCTCAACATATTCATATGAATCAACATGCTGTTGATAAAACACATGCATTAAAGTGTCTAGTAGATATATTAGAAAAAGATGGGTTAGTTACGCCTGAATATATAACAGGACTCATCAATCGTGAACAACAAAGCGCGACTTACTTAGGCCAAGGCATTGCCATTCCCCACGGTACTCCTCAATCACGTGAATATATTTTAAAAACAGGTATTCGCTTAGCCCATTTCCCTGAAGGTGTGATCTGGGATGGAGAAAATAAAATTTATTTAGCTGTCGTTATTGCAGCAAAATCTGATGAACATTTGCAAGTTTTGCAAATTCTTACTCGTGCCTTAATGCATGACGTCAGCGAACAAGTAAAAAATGCTTCTAAACCTGAGCAGATTATCGAATTACTACAAGCTCAGCCATTATCTTTAGCACTTCATGAAAATCTTATTCAAACCGAAATCGATGCACAAGATATCGAAGATTTACTTTGGGCCGCCTCTCAAACACTAAAAAAACATAATTTTGTAAAATGTGGTTTTCTAAGTTCACTTGATCCAGAACAAGCCATTCAACTGCAAGATCAAATCTGGTCCATTTCTAGCAATCATTTTGTTCAGCAACCAGCTATTAGCATTACTAAACCATCACAGGCTTTAGAACTAAATGGTAAAAAGCTGAACACCCTCGTTTGTATAGCAGCCAATGACCAACTCGATAACGAAAGATTTAATCGTTTAATTGATATTTTATTTAACCCTGAGCAAGTTGCCGAGCTAGATAAAACTCAAACTCCAAATGAAATTGCAAAAATTATTGGGGCTGAAGTTGTTCCGGACTGGCCTCAACGCTCAGTTGTACTGGCAAATGCTCACGGCTTACATGCCCGACCAGCTACACACCTTGTTAATCTTACAAAAACTTTCCAAGGTGATATTCAAGTTGCTGTAGACGATGGTAGTTTTGTTTCTGCTAAAAGTTTAACTCGTCTTTTAGCCTTAGGTTGTAAACGTGGTCAAACTCTACGTTTTATCGCAGAACCAGAAACCGATGCCGTAGAAGCCTTAGATCAAGTTATTTTGGCAGTGCAGCAAGGCTTAGGTGAAGAAGTTGAAGCGCTACCTGTAACCAGTGAAACACCTAACCAGCTTCCTGCTCAAACTGCAATATCAAATGCTACGACATTGGGCAACAATACGGGAATTGCAGCATCAAGTGGCTTAGCTTTTGGACCAGTACATGTGATTAAACCAAAGGTTTATCAATATGAACGTATGGGTTTAAGTGTAAAAGCTGAGAAAGAAAATTTAGATATTGCATTACATGCTGTAAAAAATAATATTCACCAAGTTATTGCCAAAGCTGATGCTTCTGAAATTAAACAAATCTTTCAAGCTCATTTAGAAATGCTTGATGATCCTGATTTGATTAATGGTGTATATCAAAAAATTAACCAAAATTTATCAGCGCCTGCTGCTTGGCATGAGCATATTGAAGCTGCAGCTAAAGCACAGGAAGCTCTACCGGACCGTTTACTTGCTGAACGTGCAACAGACTTACGTGACATTGGTGACCGAGTCTTAACACAGTTATGTGGTGAAGTGGTTATTGAAGAGCCTAAAGAGCCATATATTCTAATCATGCACGATGTTGGACCAAGTGATGTCGCTCGTCTCAACAAAGATCGAGTCGCAGGTATTCTCACTGCTATAGGTGGTGCAAGTGCACATAGTGCAATTGTGGCACGTGCTTTAGGTATTCCAGCTATTGTTGGTGCTGGTGAACAAGTCCTAGAAATTGATCCAAAAAGTACTTTACTTATTAATGGTGACACAGGTACTTTCGTTTTAAATCCAGATGCAGCTCAAATCGAACAAGCTAAGCAAGAGCGTGAACAACAGCGTCAAATCCGTGAAGAAGCCGAACGTCATAGCCAAGAGCCGGCTATTACTTTAGATCAACATCAAATCGAAATTGCAGCCAATTTAGGTAAAGTTCAAGCAACCGCACAAGCTGTAGAATGTGGTGCAGAAGCGATTGGTCTGCTTAGAACCGAACTTGTTTTCATGTCTCATAGCAGTGCACCTAATGAAATTGTCCAAGAAGCTGACTACCGAGTGGTATTAGATGCACTTGCTGGCCGCCCACTTGTTGTACGAACATTAGACGTAGGTGGTGACAAACCCTTACCTTATCTACCAATTGCTGAGGAAGAAAATCCATTCCTAGGGTTAAGAGGAATTCGTTTAACCTTAAGACGTCCTGAGATTTTAAGGCAGCAATTAACTGCTTTATTGAAAGCATCAGATAATCGCCCACTACGAATTATGTTCCCAATGATTGGACGTGTTGAAGAATGGCGCGCTGCAAAAGCGATTCTTGATGAAGTAAGAGCTCAACATCCATGTGATAATTTACAAGTTGGCATTATGATTGAAGTTCCGTCTGCTGCTCTACTTGCGCCAATTCTTGCACAAGAAGTCGACTTTTTCAGTATCGGAACAAATGACCTAACTCAATATACTTTAGCGATTGACCGAGGCCACCCAATACTCTCAGCTGAAGCAGATGGGTTACACCCAAGTATTCTGAACTTGATTGATCAAACTGTTAAAGCTGCCCACAAACACGGCAAATGGGTAGGAATCTGTGGTGAGCTTGCAGCAGACCCGAAAGCTGTACCTATTCTCATGGGATTAGGCGTAGATGAACTGAGTATGTCTCCAAATAGCATTCCTTTAGTAAAAGCTCAAATCCGTACACTAAGCTATAGCCATGCTCAAAAGCTTGCGCAACAAGCTTTACTATGCGATAGCGCCCCTGCTGTGCGCCAGCTATCTGAACAAGACTTATAAGATTGGGAATAGTAATGGCTAAAATTTTGACAGTTACTTTAAACCCTGCAATTGATGTAACCATCCAACTGAATGAGTTACTAGTAGGAGAAGTGAACCGACAAGAGTCGGTAGAAATTCATGCTGCTGGTAAAGGCCTTAATGTGGCTCAAGTATTGAAAGACTTAGGTCACGATGTAATCGTAAGTGGTTTTTTAGGTGAGCATAATCGACAAATTTTCGATACACATTTTGCACAAGCTCAATTTCAACCCGAGTTTATTTATATTGATGGCGAAACACGTCAAAATATAAAAATTGCTGAGCATTCTGGGCGGATGACCGATTTAAACGGCAAAGGTTTCTTTGTTTCTGAAACAGACAAACAAAGCCTATTTAATAAGATTGAGGTTCTGTTACCACAAGTCGAGGTCGTTGCAATAGCTGGTAGCCTCCCGCAAGGTTTTAGTATTGATGAGTTACAACATCTTATTCAACTGATCAAAAAAAATAATAAGAAAGTTGCACTAGATACCAGTGGTAAAGCGCTGGTTGCTGCAATTGAATGTCAACCTTGGATGATCAAACCGAATACAGATGAGTTGGTTGAAAGTTATCAACGCCCTGCAACAAGCTACGCTGAACAAAGAGAACTTTTTGATAGCTTAACCAATATTGAGCATGTGGTTATCTCAATGGGTGAAGATGGCGTAAATTGGTTACACGCCACTCACCCCTTACATGCTCAAGCACCAAAAGTTATTGTAAAAAGTACAGTAGGCGCTGGTGATTCACTCTTAGCCGGCATGATCCATGGACTTGTTAACCAACTGCCTCCTGAAGAAACCTTAAAAACTGCGACTGCCATTGCAAGCCATGCTGTAACACAAATTGGTTTTCGAATCCCTACTCCTGAGATTCTAGACCAACTAAAAGCACAAACTATTATCAATTCATTGAGTGAATCTGATGCAAACTGCTAAACATTTATTATTTGTCACTAATAGTCCGCAACAGCAAGTCAATGCTTTAATCTTGGCTCGTAAACTTGCTTTAGTCGCAACTCAACACGGCTATAAACACAGTGTCATTTCACTCGATGAGTTTGAATCAAGCGATCATTTTGATCATGTCATTATTATTGGACAACAACCTAAAAATCTAAATATTTTTGGGCAAAACGCTTTAACTTTAGTTTCTATTGAAGATATTAAAGATGATGCAGACAAAGCGCTTTTAACGGCACTTGAACACTCAAAACCAGCCAATGAGTGGGATCAAAAACCTAAGCAAGCTTCAAATACAGCAACTCATTTTGTTGCGATTACTGCTTGCCCAACTGGTGTTGCCCATACATTTATGGCAGCTGAAGCTTTACAGCAAGGCGCAGAGAGACTTGGATACCAAATTGATGTAGAAACTCAGGGTTCTGTGGGTGCAAAGAATATTTTATCTGCTGAATCGATTGCAGACGCCGATATTGTTATTCTTGCCACTGACATTGAAGTCAACACAGACCGTTTTGTAGGTAAACGTGTTTATCGATGCAGTACTGGCTTTGCCTTAAAACAAACTGATAAGGCCTTTGCCGAAGCAATTGCGAATGCACAAGTTTTAGAACAAGGTAAACAACAAGCTACAACGGAAAATAAAGATAAAACTGAAAAAGTTGGTGTGTATAAACACCTATTAACTGGTGTTTCTTATATGCTGCCTATGGTTGTTGCAGGTGGTTTATTAATTGCTCTTTCTTTATGTTTTGGCCTGAATGCAGCTGAACAAGCTGGCAGCCTACCAGCCATATTAAAACAGATTGGTGCAGCAGCATTTACACTGATGGTACCCATGCTATCGGGTTATATCGCATATTCCATTGCAGACCGCCCTGGACTGGCGCCCGGTTTAATCGGGGGTTTATTAGCAGCACAACTACAAGCGGGCTTTTTAGGCGGTATTGTTTCTGGTTTCCTTGCAGGTTATATCGCGTTATTTATTGCTAAAAAAGTTAAGCTTCCAACTAGCTTAGAGTCTCTTAAACCTATTTTAATTATTCCATTATTAGGAACGTTATTTGTTGGACTCATTATGTTCTATGTGGTTGGTCAACCTGTAGCGCATATTTTTGAGTTAATGAAAGATTTCCTCAACAACATGGGCACGACAAATGCCGTATTAATGGGAATTATTCTGGCAAGTATGATGTGTATTGATTTAGGGGGACCAATCAACAAAGCAGCTTATGCTTTTACAGTTGGTTTACTTACAACCAATACCTATATGCCAATGGCTGCAACGATGGCAGGTGGAATGGTACCTGCTATAGGCATGGCAATTGCGACCTTCCTAGCTAGAAATAAATTTAGTACAGGTGAGAAAGATGCTGGTAAAGCTGCTTTCGTGCTTGGTTTATGTTTTATTTCAGAAGGTGCAATTCCATTCGCGGCAAAAGATCCAATGCGTGTTATTCCAACCTGTATTCTAGGTGGTGCAGTAACTGGTGCATTAGTTGCCTTATTTCACTGCGAACTTGTTACTCCACACGGCGGCGTATTTGTACTCCTGATTCCAAATGCAATCAATCATGCGTGGCTATACCTAGCAGCAATTGCAGCAGGAAGCATCGTAACGGGAGTAAGCTATGCCATCCTTAAAAAGAATCAAGAAGAAAAGCTAATAACAAATACATAATCTTAAAAAAAGGGAGAATGCTGATTCTCCCTTTTTTTACTAAATAATTTTATTGATTAATTTGAACTGCACGCGCCATAACTTGTTCAGGAAGATCTTGGGCTAATAACACTGCAAGAGTTGGTTTTTGGTTAGTCTCATCTTTTAAGTTTTGAGCTTCGAGAACTCTATTTACATATTTAAGTTATAATTTAAAAGAATCATTCTATTTAAGGTAAATATTTAAAAATCAATAACATAAAAACAAATATTTAATAAAATTTATAGATTATTCATCAATCATGTTAAATGTATGGTAAATTTTTAGCACTTCAAACCAAATCAAACTATTGATTAAATTAAACATTTCTTTATTAAATGGATTGATTTTTTATCGTTATGACTTTATAGACAAAAAATTTTTATAGAAATGTCACGTTCAAAACAAGTTTTTTTTTCTAGGATTCTCATGCAAACAAGTATCGTTCATTTTACGAACAAGCGAGCAGCCAAGTTCAAATAAACGGTAAGAAAAAAGTTTTATCAGAATAGGAAAATTTATAGTTTGTCCTTGTTAATTCAAACAATATAAATTTTGCTCAAGACTTAAAGTCCTGATATAACTTGCTTAGTGAAACTATATTTTTCAACTATTAAGATTAGTTTCATAAAAATGCGATCCACCAAGGTATGGGGAAAAGTCAATGACAAAGAAGTATGCGCGTTTTTTACCTACAACAGAATCTTTCACTCTTGAAGATTTTCCATATTATTGGATTACTCAGGTCCATGCTCAATATGTTCAAAATATTGATAATGCGCTTAAAAAATATGGCCTCGATAATTCTCGTAGACGTATTATGCTTGCACTCAGTAGCAAACCTCATGCTAGCGTATCTGAGCTATCTGACATGATTATTTCAAAGATGTCCACGACAACTAAAATTGTTTATCGCTTAAAAGATGAAGGTTTAGTTGAAACATATTCTTGCCAAACAGATGGTCGAATTACACGTGTATATCTTACTGAACGTGGTATTGAAATGATCAGTAAAATTAATGACCTTACGAGTGTGGTACTTGAACAATCATTTGAAGGTATTACCCCCCTACAGTTAGAAAAAATGATGGAAAGCTTAAAAATGCTTTTAAAAAATCTATCGCGTTAGTTATTTTTTCATAATTTGCAAAATTTATTAGATTTAAAGCTCTCTCATGAGGGCTTTTTTTATACATGATAATTATGATAAAGAACATGGATTTCATAAAGTAATCAATTAAACATTCTACTTGTTGACTTGTTCTTTCAACTCCAGTAGAAACTCTTTTTTATTCTCTACATTGTAATGATAGGAAAAATGGCTAAAAGAAAATATAAAAGTGATAAGTTTCAGGTACGTCGTATTAATCGCCAATGGTGGGTACTTGAAAAGGACTTGGAAACTAACTGCTATGCTAAGCATGAACAAGTAGCTACAAAAACATTAGCTAATAATTATGCTGATGATTATATAGAGCAATACTATATGAATCTCTATATTCAACAACAGTTGAAAAAACCAGAAGCCGTATAAATAAAAAAGCCATTATGGCTTTTTTTTATTTATAATTTAACAAGTTAATAACGAGTGAGATAATAAAATTTTGGCATAAAAAAAACCTACATCTTGGGGAAAATGTAGGCTATAAAATGCACAAAAAGGAATTATATATCCTTTTTGACAAAAAGAATTCTACGATATCATAAGACCTTATTTTATATTACTTTTGTAAAGTTAATAGTGCTTATTGTATTAATGCTTAATAACTTAAACTGATTCTTTATATAAATTTTTTAAAAGAAAATATTCAAAGTAATTCATTTTTTTCTTATTTAAATATTTTATTTGATATAAATTTCTCAGTTAAGCCTTCTATTACAGCTATATAAACACCTGTTTTAACAAGTTTTTTACAAAAATAAGCATAATTTTTTAAAGTTAAAACTCTATTTTTTATAATTTTCGTAAAATTAAAAGTTAATAAATAACATATGCATACATGAGTAATAACAGTTCGAGTTTAGAAAAACATTTGGCAGAGTAAAACTTGAAGTGCGACATAAACCACCTAATTAATTTAAAGGGTTTATGGAGTATATAAAATTGTCATACCATCATCTTAACTTTGAAGATCGTACTGCATTAATGCTTGAGTCAAGAAAAGAAGGCTTTTCAGCCAGAAAATTTGCTGAACTCATTAAAAGACATCCTAGTACGATCTATCGTGAGCTTAAAAGAAATAGCATCAATGACGTTTATCAAGCTCGATATGCTTCTGATAACACCTTCGCTAGACGTAGACGTGGTCACAGAAAACTCAAAATCGATTCAATCCTCTGGAAATTTATTGTTGAAG
>NZ_JFWX01000019.1:0-74903 GCF_000588095.1 Acinetobacter sp. 1130196
ATCATTAAGAGAATTGAAGAACAACTTGTGTGGATTTTTACTGATTGATTAATCGAAATAATTTTCATTGATTGATTGGTTTAAATTACTCGAAGTTTATTTGAGCGAAATTTAAGTCAGTAATTGATGAGCCAGAATTGGCACCTTGTCTATAAATAAGGTGCAAAATGATTTTAACTGAAGAGTTTGATCATGGCTCAGATTGAACGCTGGCGGCAGGCTTAACACATGCAAGTCGAGCGGGGAAAGGTAGCTTGCTACTGGACCTAGCGGCGGACGGGTGAGTAATGCTTAGGAATCTGCCTATTAGTGGGGGACAACATCTCGAAAGGGATGCTAATACCGCATACGTCCTACGGGAGAAAGCAGGGGATCTTCGGACCTTGCGCTAATAGATGAGCCTAAGTCGGATTAGCTAGTTGGTGGGGTAAAGGCCTACCAAGGCGACGATCTGTAGCGGGTCTGAGAGGATGATCCGCCACACTGGGACTGAGACACGGCCCAGACTCCTACGGGAGGCAGCAGTGGGGAATATTGGACAATGGGCGCAAGCCTGATCCAGCCATGCCGCGTGTGTGAAGAAGGCCTTATGGTTGTAAAGCACTTTAAGCGAGGAGGAGGCTACTTTAGATAATACCTAGAGATAGTGGACGTTACTCGCAGAATAAGCACCGGCTAACTCTGTGCCAGCAGCCGCGGTAATACAGAGGGTGCAAGCGTTAATCGGATTTACTGGGCGTAAAGCGCGCGTAGGCGGCTAATTAAGTCAAATGTGAAATCCCCGAGCTTAACTTGGGAATTGCATTCGATACTGGTTAGCTAGAGTGTGGGAGAGGATGGTAGAATTCCAGGTGTAGCGGTGAAATGCGTAGAGATCTGGAGGAATACCGATGGCGAAGGCAGCCATCTGGCCTAACACTGACGCTGAGGTGCGAAAGCATGGGGAGCAAACAGGATTAGATACCCTGGTAGTCCATGCCGTAAACGATGTCTACTAGCCGTTGGGGCCTTTGAGGCTTTAGTGGCGCAGCTAACGCGATAAGTAGACCGCCTGGGGAGTACGGTCGCAAGACTAAAACTCAAATGAATTGACGGGGGCCCGCACAAGCGGTGGAGCATGTGGTTTAATTCGATGCAACGCGAAGAACCTTACCTGGCCTTGACATAGTAAGAACTTTCCAGAGATGGATTGGTGCCTTCGGGAACTTACATACAGGTGCTGCATGGCTGTCGTCAGCTCGTGTCGTGAGATGTTGGGTTAAGTCCCGCAACGAGCGCAACCCTTTTCCTTATTTGCCAGCGAGTAATGTCGGGAACTTTAAGGATACTGCCAGTGACAAACTGGAGGAAGGCGGGGACGACGTCAAGTCATCATGGCCCTTACGGCCAGGGCTACACACGTGCTACAATGGTCGGTACAAAGGGTTGCTACACAGCGATGTGATGCTAATCTCAAAAAGCCGATCGTAGTCCGGATTGGAGTCTGCAACTCGACTCCATGAAGTCGGAATCGCTAGTAATCGCGGATCAGAATGCCGCGGTGAATACGTTCCCGGGCCTTGTACACACCGCCCGTCACACCATGGGAGTTTGTTGCACCAGAAGTAGCTAGCCTAACTGCAAAGAGGGCGGTTACCACGGTGTGGCCGATGACTGGGGTGAAGTCGTAACAAGGTAGCCGTAGGGGAACCTGCGGCTGGATCACCTCCTTAACGAAAGATTGACGATTGGTAAGAATCCACAACAAGTTGTTCTTCATAGATGTATCTGAGGGTCTGTAGCTCAGTTGGTTAGAGCACACGCTTGATAAGCGTGGGGTCACAAGTTCAAGTCTTGTCAGACCCACCATGACTTTGACTGGTTAAAGTTATAGATAAAAGATACATGACTGATGATGTAAGCTGGGGACTTAGCTTAGTTGGTAGAGCGCCTGCTTTGCACGCAGGAGGTCAGGAGTTCGACTCTCCTAGTCTCCACCAGAACTTAAGATAAGTTCGGATTACAGAAATTAGTAAATAGAGATTTCGATCTTGGTTTATTAACTTCTGTGATTTAAGTATCACGGTATTAAGCATGACCTGACGAAGGCATGTTTATTCATTAACAGATTGGCAAAATTGAGTCTGAAATAAATTGTTCACTCAAGAGTTTAGATTAAGCAATTAATCTGAATGAATTGAGAACTAGCAAATTAACTGAATCAAGCGTTTTGGTATATGAATTTAGATTGAAGCTGTACAGTGTTTAAATACACAGTGCTCTAAACTAAAATGTTGAAGTTACTAACTTGTAGGTAACGTCGACTGTTTGGGGTTGTATAGTCAAGTAATTAAGTGCATGTGGTGGATGCCTTGGCAGTCAGAGGCGATGAAAGACGTGATAGCCTGCGAAAAGCTCCGGGGAGGCGGCAAATATCCTTTGATCCGGAGATGTCTGAATGGGGAAACCCACCTACTTTAAGGTAGGTATTGCAACATGAATACATAGTGTTGCAAGGCGAACGAGGGGAAGTGAAACATCTCAGTACCCTTAGGAAAAGAAATCAATTGAGATTCCCTCAGTAGCGGCGAGCGAACGGGGATCAGCCCATTAAGTTATGTGTGTTTTAGTGGAACGCTCTGGGAAGTGCGAACGTAGAGGGTGATATTCCCGTACACGAAAGGGCACACATAATGATGACGAGTAGGGCGAGGCACGTGAAACCTTGTCTGAATATGGGGGGACCATCCTCCAAGGCTAAATACTCCTGACTGACCGATAGTGAACCAGTACCGTGAGGGAAAGGCGAAAAGAACCCCTGTGAGGGGAGTGAAATAGATCCTGAAACCGCATGCATACAAGCAGTGGGAGCACCTTCGTGGTGTGACTGCGTACCTTTTGTATAATGGGTCAGCGACTTATATTCAGTAGCGAGGTTAACCGTATAGGGGAGCCGTAGAGAAATCGAGTCTTAATAGGGCGTTTAGTTGCTGGGTATAGACCCGAAACCAGGCGATCTATCCATGAGCAGGTTGAAGGTTGGGTAACACTAACTGGAGGACCGAACCCACTGTCGTTGAAAAGCCAGGGGATGACTTGTGGATAGGGGTGAAAGGCTAATCAAGCCTGGTGATAGCTGGTTCTCCCCGAAAGCTATTTAGGTAGCGCCTCGGACGAATACCATAGGGGGTAGAGCACTGTTTCGGCTAGGGGGTCATCCCGACTTACCAAACCGATGCAAACTCCGAATACCTATGAGTACTATCCGGGAGACAGACTGCGGGTGCTAACGTCCGTAGTCAAGAGGAAAACAATCCAGACCGCCAGCTAAGGCCCCAAAATCATAGTTAAGTGGGAAACGATGTGGGAAGGCATAGACAGCTAGGAGGTTGGCTTAGAAGCAGCCACCCTTTAAAGAAAGCGTAATAGCTCACTAGTCGAGTCGGCCTGCGCGGAAGATGTAACGGGGCTAAAACTATGTGCCGAAGCTGCGGATTTGACATTAGTCAAGTGGTAGGGGAGCGTTCTGTAAGCCGATGAAGGTGTATTGAGAAGTATGCTGGAGGTATCAGAAGTGCGAATGCTGACGTGAGTAACGACAAAACGGGTGAAAAACCCGTTCGCCGAAAGACCAAGGGTTCCAGTCCAACGTTAATCGGGGCTGGGTGAGTCGACCCCTAAGGCGAGGCCGAAAGGCGTAGTCGATGGGAAATTGGTTAATATTCCAATACTTCTGTGTAATGCGATGAGAGGACGGAGAAGGTTAAGTCAGCCTGGCGTTGGTTGTCCAGGTGGAAGGATGTAGGTATGTATCTTAGGCAAATCCGGGGTACTCTATACTGAGATCCGATAGCAAGCTGTACTTGTACAGCGAAGTGGCTGATACCATGCTTCCAGGAAAAGTCTCTAAGCTTCAGTTACACAGGAATCGTACCCGAAACCGACACAGGTGGTCAGGTCGAGTAGACCAAGGCGCTTGAGAGAACTCTGCTGAAGGAACTAGGCAAAATGGTACCGTAACTTCGGGAGAAGGTACGCTGTTGTTGGTGATGGAACTTGCTTCCTGAGCTGATGACAGCCGCAGAAACCAGGCCGCTGCAACTGTTTATTAAAAACATAGCACTCTGCAAACACGAAAGTGGACGTATAGGGTGTGATGCCTGCCCGGTGCTGGAAGGTTAATTGATGGGGTTAGCGTAAGCGAAGCTCTTGATCGAAGCCCCAGTAAACGGCGGCCGTAACTATAACGGTCCTAAGGTAGCGAAATTCCTTGTCGGGTAAGTTCCGACCTGCACGAATGGCATAATGATGGCGGCGCTGTCTCCAGCAGAGGCTCAGTGAAATCGAAATCGCTGTGAAGATGCAGTGTACCCGCGGCTAGACGGAAAGACCCCGTGAACCTTTACTGCAGCTTGACACTGAACTTTGACCTTACTTGTGTAGGATAGGTGGGAGGCTTTGAAGTTGGAACGCTAGTTCCAATGGAGCCGTCCTTGAAATACCACCCTGGTAATGTTGAGGTTCTAACTCTGTCCCGTTATCCGGGACGAGGACCGTGTCTGGTGGGTAGTTTGACTGGGGCGGTCTCCTCCTAAAGAGTAACGGAGGAGTACGAAGGTGCGCTCAGCGTGGTCGGAAATCACGCGTAGAGTATAAAGGCAAAAGCGCGCTTAACTGCGAGACCCACAAGTCGAGCAGGTACGAAAGTAGGTCTTAGTGATCCGGTGGTTCTGTATGGAAGGGCCATCGCTCAACGGATAAAAGGTACTCTGGGGATAACAGGCTGATACCGCCCAAGAGTTCATATCGACGGCGGTGTTTGGCACCTCGATGTCGGCTCATCTCATCCTGGGGCTGAAGCAGGTCCCAAGGGTATGGCTGTTCGCCATTTAAAGAGGTACGCGAGCTGGGTTTAGAACGTCGTGAGACAGTTCGGTCCCTATCTACCGTGGGCGCTGGAAATTTGAGAGGATCTGCTCCTAGTACGAGAGGACCAGAGTGGACGAACCTCTGGTGTACCGGTTGTGACGCCAGTCGCATCGCCGGGTAGCTATGTTCGGAAGGGATAACCGCTGAAAGCATCTAAGCGGGAAGCCTACCTCAAGATAAGATTTCCCTAGGAATTTATTCCTCTAAAGAGCCGTTCGAGACTAGGACGTTGATAGGTTGGATGTGGAAGCATAGTGATATGTGAAGCTGACCAATACTAATTGCTCGTGAGGCTTGACTATACAACACCCAAGCAGTTGTATACAAAGCATCAATCGATTCATAAATCTACAAACAAACTTGATTTAGTTATTCCACTAGATAAAATGAACACAATCAGATTCAATCAGCCCAATCTGTAAAGATTTGGAAAACACTTCGGCAGTCAATAAGACCAAAGCAAGTATCCATAAACAGTTGTGCTGGCGACCATAGCAAGAGTGAACCACCTGATCCCTTCCCGAACTCAGAAGTGAAACCTCTTAGCGCTGATGGTAGTGTGGGGTTACCCATGTGAGAGTAAGTCATCGCCAGCTCATTATTCTAAACACCCCAATCTCAAAAGAGATTGGGGTGTTTTTTTATTTGTCATATGATTACTTCAAGAATAATATAAATTCGATAAAATATGGAAAAATACAAAATGATGAAGGCAATTGAGTTATCTCAATATATTCCATATCCACCTAAGAAAGTATGGGAAGCATTGACCACACCTGAACTCATTCAACAATGGTGGGTTAAAGGAGATATTCAGCCTAAAGCTGGTCATCAATTTACTTTAGATATGGGTAGTTTTGGAGTACAACATTGCCTAGTTAAGGTGGCTGATAAAGAAATTTTATTTGAATATGACTTTGCAATTGGTGTACTTGATACAACTCTAAGATGGCAATTAATTCCTCAAGGAGAGGGCACACTTTTGCAGCTTAAACATTCGGGATTTAATGAGAATTCTTCTGTGGGACAACAAGCTTTTATGGGTATGAGAAAAGGTTGGCCACAAATTTTAAGTCGAATTGAGACGGTAATTTCTAATTATAAAAAAATAGGGTGAAAGGATATTTCTCTCACCCTCATTGAGTCTAAAAATGTGCTTCTAAGCCAACATAAGGGCCTTTAAACTCAAATTTAAGGTCATTGTTATCATAATCATCTAAGTCAATATTAAGTACGCGATAGCCTGCTTTAAGGCCTAAATCGACTACTAAATTATCGACAAATTTATACTTTACTTCTGCCAATGCATCTGTGATTTTTGCATCATTAAAGTTTGTATAAGTTGCTTCACCTTTAGCACTTAAACCTGTGAATGGAAGTTTTACTTCTCCCGACAAATAAGCAATAGGATATGTTTTATCAATATCTACACGTTTACCTGTATAGGCGGTGATATCACCATTTAATACGGTTGCACCCAGACCCGCATCCACACTCACAATATTATCTAGTAATTCATAATAAAGAATAAAATCACTATGATCTAAATTAATCTTATAGTTAGCTTGACCTAAGGTCTCTGATTTAGTTTGAGTATCTAGATTAACGTAACGAATTTTTGCATTTGGAATAAATGGGATTGGGTGCTCGAATGCTAATGAAAGTTGTGCACTGCCTTTTCGATCTAAGTCTTGGTCATCTGGCAATTGTGTAGACATGTTTGCTTTACCATCGTAAAACCAATAGCCCACGTCCCCTTTAACTCCTATAAAATCCGCTTGAGCAAATCCGCTAAGACTCATCCCGAGTGTCAAAAAAGACATTTTTAATATCTTCATCATCATATCCTAAGAAAAGAAATCTTTGAGCGCATGATATAGACATCTGAGAAGTTATGCATTGATGAAAAATGGTGAATATAAAACTTTTAGAATTATAATTATTTTTATTAATTTATGTTTTTGATTTTATTATTAAAATATAGATTTTAAGTGGAGCTTGTTAGGAAAAATTTTAGTATAAATTTTGTGTAATACGTCGGTAAGATTCTGTGATTTTACTCATCTAAAATTGGTTGATATATCTACTTTATAAAGTAGAAAATAATTTAAATGGTAGAAAATATCATTGCTTATATTCTCTAATAATATGTTTTAGAACATGAATATTAGCTAAAAAATAACCAATCTAAATCAAAATCTCTAAAAAACGTAAAATTTCAGACGGAAATTACAGTAAAAATAAATAAAAACGGGTATTGTTCAACTATATAGGGGCAAAAAATGGACAAAAATCTTTAAGGAAGAATTTTCTATTTTTGCTTGTTTGACATGAAAATAAAAATACTCAAAAGGTGCCTTTTATTCTCTATCAAACACAAAAGTATTCTTTGGTTCTTTTTTTGCGTGCGGAATAACAATCAACAAAAGCAGTAAAAATAAGTAATCTTTTAACATTAGGTGTTCTATGACAGATTCTCGTGAAAACTGGACGTCACGATCTGGTTTTATTATCGCAGCCGTTGGTTCGGCTGTTGGTTTAGGTAATATTTGGCGTTTCCCCTACGTTGCTTATGAAAATGGTGGTGGTGCGTTCCTTATTCCTTACTTACTTGCACTTATTACGGCAGGGTTTCCATTACTATTTTTTGATTATGCAGTAGGGCATCGTAGTACAGGATCGCCTCCTAAAGCGTATAGAGCTTTGTTTAAAGGCGGAGAAACTCTAGGATGGTGGCAGGTTTGCGTCTGTATCATTATTGGTTTGTATTACGCAAGTGTTCTGACTTGGGCTGGTAGCTACATTTATTTTTCTATTGGCCAAATGTGGGGAAGTGACCCGGAAGGCTTCTTCTTCAATACCTATTTACAAACCACAAAAGCGACTGGCTTTGATTTGCAGTTTGTAGGCCATTTATTCTGGCCAATTGTTGGAATTTGGGCACTGACTTTAATCATTTTATATGGTGGAGTGAAAAAAGGTGTTGAATTATCTAATAAGATTTTCATGCCTTTATTATTCATCTTATTTACGATTTTAGTGATTCAGTCATTACGTTTACCGGGTGCAGTACAAGGTTTAAATGCTTTCTTTACTCCAAACTGGTCTGCCATGATGGACTATAAAGTTTGGTTAGCAGCCTATGGTCATACTTTCTTCTCACTCTCTGTTGGTTTCGGGATTATGGTGACCTATGCATCTTACTTAAAACCAAAAACCAATTTAACTGGCTCAGGTCTTATTGTTGGATTTGCGAATGCATCGACAGAGATTTTAGCGGGTATCGGTATTTTTGCAGCGCTTGGCTTTATGGCACATGCTGCAGGTACTGAAGTTAAAGATGTGGTGAGTGGTGGTATTGGTCTCGCATTTATTGCCTTCCCTAAAATTATTTCAAGTTTAGGTTCTGGTGCTGATCTATTCGGCCTTTTATTCTTCTCTTCATTATTTGTAGCTGGTATTTCTTCAATGGTTAGTATTTTGGAAGTACCTATTGCAGCGATGCAAGATAAGTTGAAGTGGAGTCGTAAGAAAGCGGTAACCATTATTGGTGGTGGTAGTGCTCTAGTCTCAATTATTTTATTCTCAAGTGTAAATGCAATTAAGCTCGTTGATATTGTCGACCATTTTATCAATAACATTGGCATTATTGGGGGAGCATTGATATCAATTATTAGCGTAGCTTGGTTTAAGCGCTCAGCTCTTAGAGAGCTTCGTGATCATGTCAATCGTATCTCAACCATTCAATTGGGTAAGGGATGGGATTTCACCTTAACCGTGATTACTACTTTTATCCTATTAACAACACTCACTATGACTGTTTTTAATTTGATCAAAAATGGCTATGATACTTATAGTATGAGCTTACAAGGTGTATTTGGCTGGGGCAGTGTTATTTTCTGTGCAGTCGTTGCTATCGTGTTAAGTAAAATGAAAGATCGCTAGGAGGATAAAATAATGAATACTTCGGCAATCGTGATGATGATAATTTCAATGGTATTTGTATGGGGTGGACTAGCTTTATCCATTTTACATTTATCAAGACATCCTGAAGAGTTAGATGAAGTCTTAGAAGAAGTCAAAGACCAGCACACTCTTTAATACTGATCTAGTAAAAAAGCAGGCTTAAAAGCCTGCTTTTTTTATGCAATTTTTTGAATTTTACAATAATAGAAACCATCACCAGATTGTGCTTCTGGCAACAGTTGTCTACCATGAGTTTGTTCAATTCCCCAATCTGCTTCAATTTTTACTTCTTTTACATCGGTATGCTTTGCAAAGAAGCTAGTCATCTGCTGTTCATTTTCAGCTTTTAAAATTGAACAGGTGATGTAAAGCAGGGTGCCTCCAACTTTAAGTTGCTGCCACATGTGCTCTAAGATCTGCTTTTGTAGCTCAATGGTTTGGGCTATGTCACTAGATTGGCGCAATAGACGTATGTCAGGATGACGTCGAATTACACCTGTCGCAGAACAAGGTGCATCAAGCACGATACAATCCACAGGTTGGGCTGGAGTCCACTTGGTTGCATCGGCTGCCAGAATTTCAGTATGGCTTTGATCTAGTGCTAGTCGGTTTAGGTTTTCAGTTACACGGACTAAACGACTTGGATCCTGATCAATGGCGATTAACTGGGCTGGTTTAAATTTTTCAAGCAAATGAGCCGTTTTTCCACCTGGAGCCGCACACGCATCAATAACTGTTTTATTGTTTAAATCAGGCAATAAGGTTGCACATAGCTGTGCATGTTCATCTTGTACAGAAAACCAGCCCTGTTCAAAACCCGGTAACTGTGTGATTTGTACAGATTGTTCAAGAATAATACCCGCGTCAGATAGAGTACACGCACGTGCCTGAATATCTAAACTTTGTAGTTTTGCTAAATAAGCATCGCGACCAATATGGCGTTGGTTTACTCGTAAAGTCAAAGGTGCGGCTTGCTTTAACGATTGGCAGAGAGCTTCTGTTTGTTCTCCCCAATCCTTTTTTAAACGCTTAAAAAGCCAACTTGGTAAGCCATGGGCTTGCTGTAAACCTTGTTGAAAGTCCTCAGTTTCGCGAGTTGCTCGGCGCAAAATTGCATTCACAATACCGCTGAGTGCAGGGAAACCAAGTTGTTTAGTCGCATCTACTGTTTCTGAGATGGCAGCGTGCGCTGCAATACGCGTGCATAAAACTTGATAAAGACCAACGTATAAACAAGTTTCTACTGTCTCATTGTTTAAAGGTTTGCTGAGCAAAGGCAGACTAATTGACTTAAGTGCGAACCATTGGCGTAAAGTACCTAGAACAAGTTCATGAAATAACGCACGATCACGCTCTGCGACTTGATTCAGCTGTGTATTTAAAATACTAGCCAATGATTGGCCCTGCTGAACTTTGAGTAACGTTTGGACGACTTGAGCGCGCAGGTTAAAACGTGATGAGTTTGAAGTAACCTGACTCATGGCAGAATCTGTCCTACATGAAGTTTTTGAGTTTGTGCAATTTGTTGAGCATTTAATGCTTTACCACCTGGCCACTGTACGCTCGTTAGACAAATAAATGTATTTTCACCGCAAGCAACATGTACGCCTTGTTTATCAATTGCAATAATTTCACCAGCTTGAGCATGTGCTTTGCTTTGGCTAGAAACTAGAGAATTCCAAACACGCAGTGCATTATTTTCATCAAGTTGAACAAAAGCGACTGGCCAAGGGTTGAATGCACGGATATTGCGATCTACTTGAACTGCATTCATAGACCAATCAATACGAGCTTCTGACTTCACGAGTTTATGAGCATAGACCGTTAAGCTTTCGTCTTGGACTTCGCGTTCTGCCAAATATTTTTGCAGAGTTTCTTCTGACTCGAGTACCGCACAAATTGCTGTTGCTCCTTGTGCTGCTAACTTGTCATGTAAAGTCGCAGAAGTATCTTCGGTAGTGATCGGACAATAGGTTTTATACATCATATCGCCTGTATCTAAACCTGCCGCCATTTGCATGATGGTAATGCCGGTTTCTTCATCACCTGTTGCAATCGCGCGTTGAATTGGCGCTGCACCACGCCAACGTGGTAATAGCGAGCCGTGAATATTTAAACAGCCATATTTAGGTGTATCGAGCACAGCTTGTGGAAGAATTAAACCATATGCTGCAACCACCATGACATCAGCGCCTAAAGCAGCCAGTTCTTGTTGAGCAGCCAAGCCTTCTTCAGTTGAAGCTTTGAAGTGAAGCGGTTGATAAACAGGAATATTATGTTCCAGTGCAAGCTGTTTGACAGGAGACGGTGTTAGTTTTTGTCCACGGCCTGCTTTACGGTCTGGTTGAGTATAAACCGCGATAATTTCATGGGAAGTTTTTAATAAAGCCGCCAATGCTGTTGCAGCAAATTCGGGGGTGCCAGCAAAAATAATTTTCACAAATGCAATCCAAAAAGAGTTTATGAGTAGTATACGTGAAAAACGTTTGAAGCCCTAAACTCATGGCGATTGAGCATTTTAGTTTTTAAATAGTGAACAAAAAATTATTGAAAAAATTTTATTGATAAAAAAAGGTTATAAAAAAATAAAAAATTATTCATGTAAGTTTTGCTAAATATTGACTGAGTATTATCGTTCTTGGCTTTCCCTATATTATTTGCTTCTATAGAATGGAGAATGATCAAATTATGATGATGAGTCAATATTCCGACTGATCTAACGCTATATCAGTATCATTCAGCCAGAGTGGAAGTCATTTCACTCAAGCACAACTTGTTGGAAATACAAATGCCTGACTATCGTTCAAAAACATCGACACACGGAAGAAATATGGCTGGCGCACGTGGCTTATGGCGTGCAACAGGAATGAAAGATGAAGATTTCGGCAAACCAATTATTGCAGTGGTCAATTCATTTACTCAATTTGTTCCGGGCCATGTCCATCTAAAAGATTTAGGGCAGCTTGTCGCAGCAGAAATTCAGGCAGCAGGTGGTGTTGCTAAAGAGTTCAATACAATTGCGGTGGATGATGGTATCGCGATGGGGCATGACGGCATGCTTTATTCATTACCATCACGTGATTTAATTGCGGATTCAGTTGAATATATGGTGAATGCTCATTGCGCCGATGCGATGGTATGTATTTCGAACTGTGACAAAATTACTCCGGGAATGTTGATGGCTGCGATGCGTCTAAATATTCCTGTGGTGTTTGTGTCTGGCGGACCAATGGAAGCAGGTAAGGTTAAATTCCGTGGTGATGAAAAGGCCATTGACCTTGTAGATGCGATGGTTGTTGCTGCTGATGATAGTTACACCGACGAAGAAGTTGCAGAGTTTGAACGTTCAGCATGCCCAACTTGTGGTTCATGTTCAGGTATGTTTACTGCAAACTCAATGAACTGTTTAACCGAAGCTTTAGGTTTATCTTTACCGGGCAATGGTTCTATCGTTGCAACGCATGCAAACCGTAAAAAATTATTCTT
This sequence comes from Acinetobacter sp. 1130196, assembly GCF_000588095.1. Classification (NCBI taxonomy): domain Bacteria; kingdom Pseudomonadati; phylum Pseudomonadota; class Gammaproteobacteria; order Moraxellales; family Moraxellaceae; genus Acinetobacter; species Acinetobacter sp. 1130196. The sequence continues at coordinate 12,361 of NZ_JFWX01000019.1, forward strand.
AAAAGCAGGTCAGCTTATTGTTGAATTGGCTAAGCGCTATTACGAACAAGAAGATGCAAGTATTTTGCCTCGTTCAATTGCCACTAAAGCTGCCTTTAAAAATGCGATGACACTTGATATTGCAATGGGCGGTTCAACCAATACAGTTCTTCATTTATTAGCTGCGGCAAATGAAGCTGAAGTTGATTTTACAATGGACGATATTGATGAATTGTCACGTCGAGTACCAGTACTTTCAAAAGTAGCGCCAGCAAAACAAGACGTACATATGGAAGATGTACATCGTGCAGGCGGTATCATGGCCATTTTAGGCGAGCTTGATCGTGCGAATCTACTTGATGTATCTGTACCAACTGTACATGAGAAAACATTAAAAGATGCGTTAGATAAGTGGGATATTATCCGTACTGAAAATGCAGAGGTTTATGAGTTCTATCGTTCATCTCCGGGTGGTGTTCCGACTCAAGTTGCATTCTCACAAAACCGTTACTACTCAACTTTAGATGGCGACCGTGAAAAGGGCGTAATTCGTAATGCAGAACATGCATTTTCTAAAGATGGTGGTTTAGCTGTTTTATACGGCAACATCGCACTTGATGGTTGTATCGTAAAAACTGCGGGTGTAGATGAATCTATTTTAAAATTCACTGGTACAGCACGCGTTTTTGAGAGCCAAGATGCAGCTGTAGAAGCAATTTTAGGCAATGAGATTAAAGCTGGCGATGTTGTTGTTATTCGCTACGAAGGTCCACGTGGTGGTCCAGGCATGCAAGAAATGCTTTATCCAACCAGCTATCTTAAATCTAAAGGTTTAGGAAAAGACTGTGCCTTGGTTACAGATGGTCGTTTCTCTGGTGGTTCATCAGGTCTTTCAATTGGTCACGTTTCGCCAGAAGCTGCTGAAGGCGGTGCAATTGGTTTAGTTGAAGATGGCGATACCATCGAAATTGATATTCCAAACCGTACCATTCACTTGAATATTGATGATGCGACTTTGGCACACCGTCGTACAGTTCAGGAAGCGAAAGGTTGGCATCCGAAGGAAGAACGTAAACGTAAGGTATCAAAAGCGTTAAAAGTTTATGCAATGCATACCACAAGTGCAGCAAAAGGAGCGGTACGCGTTCTATAAAATATTCAATTTTAATAATTGAGTAGGAAACATGCACCCATTAACACGATGAATTGTTATCATGTTAAGGGTGCATTTTTTATGTCTGGTAAAAAAAATCCGCTTGTAGAAAAAGGTGTTTTCAGATCATTCTATGGGTTTGCCATAAAATGGTGATAAAATCTTCACCTACGCAGAAATTCGCGAAATAACATGACATATTTTCTGCGCGAACTTAGGTAGTCATTTTTCCATCTCGACTACTGTTTCACCTTGCACTATGATCAAAATAACTTTTGATCTCGCTTAGGATTTATTTTTAGAGGCACTACTCATGTCATTGCTACGCCGTTGGTTTGACCCTATCCGATCGAGCTGGTTTTACCAAAAGCCTTCTCGTCAAGCGGTGTTACCCACGGAAAATGGTTTAAGTATTTATTTACGACTTGATGATGTGTATAGCTATCTGGCTGTTCAGCAATTGTCTCAGCTTGATGAAATTTTAAGTGATGAGCTTAAACCTTTAAAAATTATTATTTCTCATACAGCTTCTGAACCTCCAAACAGCATGACGCATGAGGAGTGGCAGCATTATTGTTTAAATGATGCCAAGATTTTAGCAAATCAGCATCGATTTGCTTTTGATGAGTTCCCAGAAATCCCAAGCCAAGAAGCTTTAAAACAAGCCGCTGTCATACTAAAAAGAACCCCATTACAAGGTCAGAACTTCTTCCATTTACTTGAAGATATCTTTCACATGCTTTGGCAACAGCAATATGGAAAGTTACGTACTTTACATGCCATGGCGGTGAAGCATCAGATGCCACAGCACTTCCCAGAACGTATTTTTACAGATGAGCCTGTACAGGCAGCGTATTTTGAGTTTGGTGGACGTAAATATCACGCAGTGGATGATTTATTACGTCTAACCCGTCGTTTAAAACAACAAAAGTTACTGACAGGTATTCCGATTTTTTTAATTAATCATATCGAATGGCGTGAACATTTGATTAATGATGCTGAAGCACTTAATGAAATTCAGGCTCTTCACCCTGAGCTTGATGTATTTATTGCTTTAGAAGATCCAATGAGCTGGTTACTTCTTGCATATATTAAAGAAGAACTCGCAGACTATTATGATATTCAGTTAAAAGTCTATCCGCTGAGTTATCGGGGCAGAGACTGGTTTGACTGGAGCTTGGCAACCCGTGTTTCTAAACGTACTGAAGTGGCTTTTACTCCTTTTTGCCGCCCTACAGAAGAAAGTACGCTTGAGATGGCAAAGCTTTTTTATAGTGTGCCAGAAAATCAGCAACTCGATGCAATTTTTACTATTTTGCAGGCCGTTTGGACTAAAGGAAAAGATCCATCTTTCCAGAAGCATTTCCAACAGTTACAGCAACAACTTGGCATTGAGCATTTAACCGAACAGGATGTACCGTCTGTTTTGGAGCAAAATGATGCGCTTTGCAAGAATAAACATCAGCCTGATTTACCAGTTTTAGAGTTGCGTATTGATGGGCAAAGTTATGTATTTAATAGTTTGTATCGGGTTTGGATGATTGAAAGCATTTTTAGCAATGTTTTAGAAGAAAAATATAAAACAGCCTCAACTTCTAATTGAGGCCTACTCCAAAAAACAAGAATAGGGCAAAACCTGTTTTTTCCGTAGCATAACCATGTAGGGAATCGGAGATAAACAGTGACATTTCTAGCTATTATTATGATGGTATTTGTCTTTGCGGGCATGATTAAAGGCATGATCGGCTTAGGATTGCCCGCGGTCTCAATGGGCTTACTTACCATCGCAATGAGTCCTTTTCAGGCAGCATCCCTACTCATTGTTCCTTCAATGGTCACCAATGTCTGGCAACTTTTTGCTGAGGGGCATGTTTGGACTTTTATTCGCCGTTTCTGGACTTTGCTTATAGGCATTGTTGCTGGTTCAATATGGAGCTTTTTGCCGACTTTAAGTCAAAGCCATGGGCACAGTAGTGAGATTTTATTAGGAAGTATGTTGGCCTTATATGGGCTTTATGGATTATGTGTCAAGAAACTTCCACACTTAGGTAAACATGAGCGCTGGTTATCGCCGATTATTGGATATATTGGTGGGGCAGTGACAGTAGCAACAGGCGTTATTATTATTCCTATCGTGCCATATTTGCAGTCTTTACATTTAAAACGTGACGAACTGGTACAAGCCTTGGGATTAACATTTACCGTCTCTACCATTTGCCTTGCAGTGTTTTTACATCATAACCCGATGTCGGGAGTAACACTGGACTATCGTTTATCTTTTGCTGCTTTGTTGGCGGCACTCGTTGGAATGTGGATCGGTAAAAGAATTCGTTATCGACTCAATGAGCAGTTATTTCGCCGTATCTTTTTTATAGGTTTAGTGTCATTAGGACTTTATATGATTTTGCACTAAGCCAAATTTCTAAGGGCGATGCTCTAATAGGAAATCTGCAAATTGCTTATAACTACTAGACAGTTGGCTGAAATTTTGTGTTGCCAAAAGTAGTTTTCGGTTTGCCCATGCGCCGAGTAATTGGATGGAATGAAAATCATAGTCCGATTGCAAGCGCTGCGCCGCACGGGCAGGCATAATCGCAATACCCACGCCTTTGGCAACAACCTCAGCAATTGCACTAAAGTTAGGTAAGCGTAAACGGTACTGTATGTTAAATCCTACTAATTTCGCTTGAGTTTCAATGGACTGTTGCAAAGAGTGATGGGCTTTAAGGCCAATAAAACCATAGCTTAAAGCCTCTACCAAATTTAGCTTTTGATATTGAGCTAACTCATGTGTAGCAGGACAAATCAAAACTAAAGGATCACTCGCAAATTCTTTTGTTTGCAAATGTCGAGTATCAAAAAAGCTTGAGACCAAGCCAAGGCTCGCAATTCCTTGGGTTAATGCATCTACAATTTCTGAACTTTCTGCTTCGTGCAAATCGATACTCATTTCGGGATGAAGCACCAGATATTGCGGTAATAACGGAGGCAAATATTCGCTTTGAGCAGAAGAGTTACACCAAAGTGTTAATGCTTGAGTTGTAGAAGACTTAAAGCGCTGCATTTCTTGTTCGAGTTGATCTTTTTGAGCTAAAAGCTGACGAGCATGCTCTACAAATGCATGTCCAGCTGTGGTGAGTTCTACGCCTGTGGTTTGGCGAATAAATAAGGGTGTTTCAAAATACTGTTCGAGTTTTTTTATACGCTCACTCGCTGCTTGAAGTGAAATTGCAGAACGGTCAGCACCTTTGGTTAGACTACCAGTCGAGACAATATGAAGAACTAGCTGTAAATCAAAAAAATCAAAACGCATGATAGGAACGTATTGAAATGCAAAAATTCATCATACTAAATCGCAATGAAAAAAGGCAGCTTACGCTGCCTTTTTGAATTTAAGTTTTATCTTTTAAACTAAACAACCAGTTTAGAATAATGGCTGCAAATGTTGCGGTGCCAATACCGCCTAAATTGAAATTACCGAACAATAATTCAAAATTACCAGCACCCAAAATAATGGTTACTGAAGCCACAATCAGATTTTTATTGTTAGAAAAATCAACTTTGTTTTCGATCCAGATTTTTGTACCAGCAATGGTAATTAAACCAAATACCACAATAGATGCACCTGTGAGGACTGCACTGGGAATAGTGCTAATGACAGCACCAAATTTTGGGGATAGCCCTAAGAAAATAGCGAAGATACCTGCAATCACAAATACAATCGTTGAGTACACACGAGTAACCGCCATCACACCAATGTTTTCACCGTAAGTGGTCATGCCTGGTGCGCCAACACTACCAGAAAGTGTAGTCGCTAAACCATCTGCAACAAATGCTTTGCCTAATTGTGGCGTCAGGTTTTCACCAGTCATTGCACCTACTGCTTTAATATGGCCCAAGTTTTCTGCCACTAAAATGAGTGCAACCGGCGCGATAATTAAAATAGCCTTGGTATCAAAAGTAGGATGTGAAAAGCTTGGAATACCGAACCATGCAGCCTGTGAGATCTGGCTAAAATCGATTGGTTTACCTAAACCTAACCCATTAGTCGTGATGGCATAAATTGCATAAGCCAAAATTAAACCAACTAATAGAAGTAAACGTTGTAATAAACCACGCGTAAAGACCGCAATACTGCCCATACAAAGTACGGTAATTAAAGCCATCCACATTTCAAAGGGTTGGCCTGCAACACCTTTAATGGTGACAGGTGCAAGGTTTAGACCAATAATCATCACGATTGCACCAGTCACCACAGGTGGCATGAGTTTTTCAATCCAGCGTGTACCAGTAAGCATCACAATAAAACCGATGAGTGCATAAAAGATACCGCAGGCTACGATTCCGCCTAACGCAATTGAAAGATTTGGATTGGCCCCTGAACCTGTGATATGCCCCGTAGCTGCTGCAACAACACCAATAAAGGCAAAACTCGATCCTAAATAACTTGGAACACGTCCACCTGTAATTAAGAAGAACAGGATGGTACAGATACCAGACATTAAAATAGCAAGGTTAGGATTAAAGCCCATGAGTAATGGTGCTAAAACGGTGGCTCCGAACATGGCAAATGCATGTTGGATGCCTAAAATGGCACTTTGAACTGGGGGGAGATATTCATTGGTAGAGACCGGTCGATGGTCAACATCACCTTGGTAAGGCTGCCATTTTGGAAACCAGTTGGACATAAAATGAGCTCGTTATTCTTTAATTGGTGCAATGATACTCTTTCTTGGGAATGCATTTAATCTCTAGAGAGCAGTATGTGAGTGAAAAGTAATTATTTTTTAACGATTGGTATAATTTAAAGAATTCTAAATATAAGGAATTAGTTATTTTTTTATTATAAAAATTAATTTTATGATTTTTAAAAAATATTTAAAAAAATAATAAATCGTGGAAAATTTATAAAAAATGGGGAACTTTGCAAGTAAAAAGCAGCACATCACCGATGTACTGCTTTGTCAAACAATTGGTAAAAACAGCTTAGCCCGTATTACGTAAACCAGCAGCAATACCTGCAATACTCACCATCAGTGCATGGTCAACAGGGGTATGTTCTGCCTGACGCTCCGCGAGATAATCACGGCGGCGTTTCATGAGTTCAGCTTGTAAAAGATGCAAAGGAAGTAAATATGGTTTACGGACCTGCATAGATTGATCCAGAACCTCGTTATTGCTAAGAAGCTTTGATTCATCTTTCAATTTAAGTAACGTTTCAACAGCATCTTTTAAGCGCTGACGTAATTGGTTACCGAGCACTTTTAAATCTTCATCTTCAGTTAAATGAGACTCGTAGTAGAGTGCAATGTTGGCATCGGCTTTAGACAATACCATTTCCAACATATCAATGAGCGTTTGGAAATAAGGCCATTGCTGGAGCATTTCATCAAGTGTTGCTTTTTGCTGATCGGCAATTACTTCATTAATGGCAGCGCCTGTACCTAACCATGCTGGTAACATCAAGCGGATTTGAGTCCACGCAAATACCCATGGAATAGCACGTAAAGATTCGATGCCACCACTCACTTTACGTTTTGCCGGACGCGAGCCTAGTGGCAACATTTGTAACTCAAGCTCAGGCGTGACGGTACGTAAATACTTCACAAAATGTGGGTTTTCACGCACTGTTTGACGATAAACCTTCACGGAATGATCTGTCATACGGTTCATGAGTTCACGCCATTCGGCCTTAGGCTCTGGTGGTGGCAATAATGTCGCTTCAAGTGTTGCTGCGGTATAGATTTCAAGGTTTTGCATGGCAATACCTTCTAGACCGAATTTGAAGCGGATCATTTCACCTTGTTCTGTTACACGAATTGCACCAGAGATTGAACCTGGCGGTTGTGAGAATAGTGCCTGTTGAGTTGGAGCACCACCACGGCTAATTGAGCCGCCACGACCGTGGAACAGAGTCAACTGTACGCCGTGTTTACTAGCAATTGCAGTCAGCTCTTCTTGAGCACGGTATTGTGCCCAGTTAGCAGACATGAAGCCAGCATCTTTTGCTGAGTCGGAGTAACCGATCATCACTTCGTGTTTGCCCTGAATGTGCTGCTTATACCAATGCATATTGAACAGCGTATTCATGGTAGTTGCAGCGCCATCTAAATCTTTTAAAGTTTCAAATAGAGGCACCACACGTAAAGGATGCTGAATACCGGCTTCTTTTTGCAATAACAATACAGCTAAAACATCACTCGGATATTCAGCCATCGAAATAATATAAGCCCCTAACGACTCTGGTGGTTGGTCTGCCAAAGTACGCATAGTTGCAAATACTTCCTCTACATCTGGGTGGCCAATCAAACTACCTTCAGGCTCATTAATATATTTCGGTAGCAACGGACGTTTGCTTTGGAGCTCCTGAATCAGGAAGTTTTGACGGGCTTGTTCAGTCCATGACTCAAAATTACCCAAACCTAAGTATTCGGTAATGGCTGAAATGGCTTGGCGATGACGGCCCGATTCTTGGCGAATATCAAGTTTAAGTAGTTCAATACCAAAACAGTTCACACGGTAGATAAAGTCGAGAAGTTGACCATTTGCGATTTCAGGCAGATTACTATCAATTAAAGAGCGATAGCACAGTAATAATGGTTGTAATAGCTCATCTTTACTTTTAATGACATTGCTATCGTCTGCTTCTAAACCTTGTAGGCGCTGGGCTAACCAATGACGAGTTGCTTTTAAACGCTCTCGTGTTGCACGTAAATACTCGCGATAAGGTTCTGGGTGTGGACTACCAATCGCTTGGATCATCTCTTCAGAACAAGCCTGAATTGAAAGCTCCCAACGTAAATTCTCAATATCTCTTAGGTAAAGGTCGGCAGCTTGCCAGCGTGATAACCATAATACTTCTTGAGTGATTTGATGAGTAACGTTCGGGTTACCATCACGGTCGCCGCCCATCCAAGATGCGAAGCGGACTGGTGCAATATTGAGTGGTAAGTTTTGTTGGCAATTGTCTTGAACTAACTCATTTAATTCACGAATAAACTTAGGTACGGCATTCCAAAGCGTTTGCTCAATGGTTGCAAAGCCCCATTTTGCTTCATCGACAGGAGTCGGGCGGTGCTGTCTGATTTCATCTGTCTGCCAAGCTGAACTAATTTGTTGTTTTAAGTTGGCAAGCGCATTTTGACGTTCGCGTGGAGTAAGTTTTTGCTGATCGAGTTGTGAAAGACAAGCATTAATATCGTCATATTTTTGAATGAGGGTACGACGGCTTACTTCGGTTGGGTGTGCTGTAAGTACCAATTCGATCTTAAGATCACAAATTTGCTGGAATAGTTTTTCTGTCGAAATACTTTTATCTTTAAACTTTTGAAATAAGTGAACAAGTGGATTTGGAGAATTAGCCTCCGAATCAAACTCTGCCTGTCTGCGGCTACGTACCACATGATATTGCTCGGCAATATTGGCAAAATTCAGAAAATGAGAGAAAGCGCGGGTAAGAGGTAATAGCTCTTCATCGGGCAGTTCTAAAAATAATTGTTCTAATTGCTTTTCGGCTTCAGCTTGACCATCACGTGCACCTTTGGCAAGAGCACGGATTTGCTCGATCTGATTAAACAGTTCTTGTCCTGCATGTTGTTTTAGGGTTTCACCTAACAAATTGCCAAGTAAGCGGACATCCTCACGCAGTGGCGCATCGATTTGCTGAACCATGCTATTTTCTCCTGTTCTTATTCTTATCGAATATAGCGCGATTAACGAACATTCCAAGCTTTGAGCGTAAGAAAATGTGAATTTTTGCTTAAAAAATAACATTTAAATCGCTTATAACGCTTCAAAAGATGGCATGCACCTGATGCAAATTTTGGCAATCGGACTTTGGTTTAATTCCGATATTTGAGGAAAAATAAGTCAAGAGCATCTCGAATAATCTGATTTAGTTCTTGAGCATTGGGTACAGTAATAATTCCAAGTAAAACCTTATGGTGGCGTACACCAAGCAATAAAGTTAAAAGAAGTTCTGTTTGATAAATCGGATCATCGGATTGAATAAAGCCTAATTCGGCTGCCTTTTGGAAGAACGCAGCTAACTCATTTTGCAGGCGAGTATGAGATGCCGTAAAAAATTGTTCAGCTAATGGGCTTTGTTCCGCTGCGAGTTCAAATAATACATGTTCAAGTTTTAGTGCCTCAGGTGAATAAATAATTTGTAAGGCGCGTGAACACACACTAAAAAGTGCTTGATAAAAGTCTACGGAAGCATCTAATTCAAATTGTTTAGTGCCGAGTGTCTCTTCACATGTTTCCGTAATCGCACAGATAAATAGATTGGCTTTGTCTTGAAAGTGGTTATAAACCGTAAGTTTGGTAACGCCTGCTTCCTGCGCAATCTGGTTCATGCTGGTACCGTGATAACCAGATTTTAAAAAAATAGCTTTAGCAGCTTGTAGGATACGAGCACGCTTTTCTAGATCTTTGGGGCGACCACTTTGATTAACTGTTTGCACAAAACCCTCTAATAAAAGATTAAAAAAATAAATATTTATAAGTTTTTTTTAATTAATGTACCCATGGGTATATTAATTAAAAAACAAACAAACTATGATGCAAGCATATTGTGCCTTAAAAAATCAGTTTGAATAAGAGCGATAAGATATGAATCTGTTAAAACCTCTCATCATGAGTATGGTGATTGTTTGCACGGTCACATTAATGGGGTGTAGTAAAGAGGCACCCAAAACAGAAGAAATACCCTACGTGATGGTAACGCAGCCTTCGACCACACTAAACGAATTAAAAAGCTATGCAGGAGATGTACAGGCTCGACAACAAACTGCCTTGGCATTTCGAGTAGGTGGACAAGTTACGGCTCGCTATGTCGATGTAGGTGACCGAGTTAAAGTTGGACAAGTTTTAGCGAAACTCGATGTAGCAGATGCACAGTTACAATTAAATGCGGCCAAAGCTCAATTACAAAATGCACAGGCAGCAGCGAAAACAGCATCAGATGAACTTAAACGTTTCCAACAATTATTACCTGTAAATGCAGTTAGCCGTTCACAATTTGATACGGTAAAAAATCAATACGACGCAGCGCAAGCAGCGTTACAACAAGCCCGCTCTAACTATGAAGTTTCTGCAAATCAAACTGGTTATAACCAACTTATTTCTAATAAAAACGGAGTGATTACCGCGCGTAATATTGAAATTGGACAAGTCGTTTCAGCAGGACAAGCAGCTTATCAATTGGCTATTGATGGCGAACGTGAAGTGGTTATAGGCGTACCAGAACAAGCAGTTACCGAGATCAAGGTTGGTCAAGCAGCTTGGATTACCTTGTGGTCTAAACCGAATGAAAAATTTGCCGGATATGTACGTGAAGTTTCTCCAGCGGCTGACCAGTCTCGTACTTTTACAGTCAAAGTAGCACTCAAAGAAGGCCAATCTGCTATTCAGCTTGGACAAAGTGCTCGGGTATTTTTTAGCTCGACTCAAACCAATGTCATGAGTGTGCCACTTTCGAGTGTTTCTGCCACAGATAATCAGCCCTATGTATGGGTCGTAAATGCAAATCAAACTTTACGCAAAGTACCTGTAACCGTGGGAGCTTATGGCCGAGACAGTGTGCCTGTATTAACGGGGTTAACACCAAATGATTGGGTTGTGATTGGTGGTGTCCATTTACTACGTGATAAGCAGAAGATCCATCCGATTGACCGTGAAAACCGCGCGGTGAAAATTCAGGGGGCAACAAAGCCATGAAATTCAATCTCTCGGAATGGGCACTGAACAATAAAGGTATCGTCCTTTATTTTATGTTGTTGCTTGCCATTATCGGTGCAATTTCCTATTCCAAATTATCTCAAAGTGAAGATCCGCCATTTACCTTTAAAGTGATGGTTGTCAAAACATTCTGGCCTGGAGCGACTGCCAAAGAAGTTTCAACGTTAGTGACTGATCGTATTGAAAAGGAACTGATGACAACTGGGCAGTATGAAAAGATTATGGCCTACTCCCGTCCAGGTGAGTCGATGGTTACATTTGTTGCTAAGGACTCGCTCACTTCTGCACAAATTCCTGATGTTTGGTACAACGTTCGTAAAAAGGTTAATGACATTCGTACTGAACTGCCAAGTGGTGTACAGGGTCCTTTTTTCAATGATGAGTTCGGGGATACTTTCGGTAATATTTATGTACTGACAGGCAAAGACTTTGACTATGCACTTCTCAAAGAATATGCAGATCGTTTGCAATTACAACTACAAAGAGTCAAGGATGTTAGTAAAGTTGAATTGATTGGCTTACAAGATCAAAAAATCTGGATTGAGATTTCAAATACAAAAGCAGTCCAACTCGGTATTCCTCTTTCTGCAATTCAAGAAGCCTTACAAAAGCAAAATAGTATGGCAAGCGCAGGTTTCTTTGAAACCGGTACAGACCGTATTCAAATACGTGTAAGTGGGCATTTAAACAGCGTTGATGAAATTAAAAAAATTCCTTTATTAGTCGGCAATAAAACCATCCAGCTTGGTGATGTTGCTGATGTCTACCGTGGTTTTAGTCAACCGGCTCAGCCACGTATGCGTTTTATGGGGGAAAATGGTATTGGTCTCGCCGTGTCTATGCGTAAAGGCGGGGATATTATTGCCTTGGGCAAAAATCTAGAGTCCGAATTTGCCCAGCTCCAAAAAACCTTACCTTTAGGCATGAAACTACAGAAGGTATCTGATCAACCTGTAGCAGTACAACGTAGTATTCATGAATTTGTAAAAGTACTCGCTGAAGCAATCATTATTGTCTTGTTAGTGAGCTTTTTCTCTTTAGGTTTCCGTACCGGATTGGTAGTCGCTTTTTCCATTCCTTTAGTTTTAGCAATGACTTTTGCCGGCATGAATGTATTCGATGTCGGGTTACATAAAATTTCTCTCGGTGCTCTGATTTTAGCTTTAGGTCTACTGGTTGATGACGCCATTATTGCAGTCGAGATGATGGCAATTAAGATGGAACAGGGCTATAGCCGAATTAAGGCTGCTGGATTTGCATGGAAAACAACGGCCTTTCCAATGCTGACAGGAACATTGATTACCGCGGCAGGTTTTTTACCTATCGCTACGGCACAGTCCAGTACGGGTGAATATACACGTTCAATCTTTCAGGTGGTGACCATTGCCTTATTGGTGTCTTGGGTTGCTGCAGTTTTATTTGTGCCTTATTTGGGTGAAAAACTACTGCCTGATTTTACCAAGACTGGGCATCAAGCTCCTTGGTATGTTCGTTTATGGGCAAGATTAACGAAAAAACCGCAACCACAAACGATCGAGATTTCACAGGACCATCATTACGATCCTTATCAATCTAGTTTCTATTTACGTTTTAGGAAAATGGTCGAGTTTTGTGTGACCTATCGTAAGACTGTAATTGCGACAACGGTTGGGATATTCGTGCTCTCTGTACTGATGTTTAAAATGGTTCCTCAGCAGTTTTTCCCGCCATCAAACCGTACCGAAATTTTAGTTGATCTAAAACTTGAAGAAGGCGCTTCTTTAACTGCTACAGAACAAGCGGTGAAAAAGGTTGAACAGTTCCTGTCTAAACAAAAAGGTATTGATAACTATGTGGCCTATGTGGGTACAGGCTCACCACGTTTTTATTTACCGTTAGACCAGCAATTACCACAAGCGAGCTTTGCACAGTTTGTTGTTTTAGCGACCTCACTTGATGACCGTGATGAAATTCGTCGCTCGCTAGAAACTCAAATTAAACAGTTGCTCCCACAAGTTCGTACCCGTGTGTCATTACTGGAAAATGGTCCGCCTGTAGGTTATCCATTGCAGTATCGTGTGTCAGGTGAAGATCTCAATCTGGTACGTAAAGAAGCACAGCAGGTTGCGAAGGTGATTGGTGAAAACCCAAATACTACCAATGTACATTTGGACTGGGGTGAGCCGAGCAAAATCATTGCGATTCAGATTGATCAAGATCGTGCTCGACAAATGGGTGTCTCAAGTGTGGATTTGGCAAACTTCCTGAATGCTTCAATTACAGGTAGTGCGATTGAACAGTATCGTGAAAAGCGTGAGCTGATCGAAATCCGTTTACGTGGTGATCAAGCTGAGCGTGTTGAAGTCGCTTCTCTTGCAAGTTTAGCAGTCCCAACTGCAAATGGTACGACAGTGCCTTTAGCTCAGATTGCTAAAATTGAATATAGATTTGAAGATGGCCTGATCTGGCATCGTAACCGCTTACCAACAATTACCGTACGTGCAGATATTCGTACCAAATTACAGCCAGCGACTGTTGTTGGCGAGTTAGCCGAATCAATGGATAAGTTACGTGCTGAGTTACCAAGTGGTTACCTCATTGAAGTGGGGGGAACTGTCGAAGAGTCAGCACGAGGACAAAGTTCGGTCAATGCTGGTATGCCATTATTTTTGGCAGTGGTCATGACATTACTCATGATTCAGCTTAAGAGTCTATCGAGAGCAACTATTGTATTTTTGACTGCACCATTAGGTTTAATTGGAGTAGTTTTGTTCTTACTTTTATTTAATAAGCCATTTGGTTTTGTGGCTATGCTGGGAACCATTGCTTTATCCGGAATGATTATGCGTAACTCACTCATTCTGATTGATCAGATTGAACAAGACCGGCAAGCAGGGCATCCAACATGGGAAGCGATTATTGACGCAACCGTACGCCGTTTCCGTCCAATTATTCTGACAGCCTTGGCAGCGGTATTAGCAATGATCCCACTTTCACGAAGTATTTTCTTCGGTCCAATGGCCGTTGCAATTATGGGTGGACTGATTGTAGCCACCTTGCTGACATTATTTTTCCTGCCTGCATTGTATGCTGCGTGGTTTAAGGTGAAAAAAACAGCATAAAATACATAAATTTTTTGTGAATAAAGGTGCGAAATATTGAAAACTCCAATATAGTAGCACCTGTCTTTACACAAAAAATACAGGATTATTTCACTGCATAAAAAATAGGCACAGTGCAGTGAATTGAGGTGAAATACAGATGGGGCAAGACCATATCGAACAGCATCGCCGTTATATTGTGATTTCTTATGCGTTCATGTTTCTTGCATTGTTTACGGTTATTTTTGCGGCCTTTGCTTATCTGGTCGCTCGTAAAGTAGCTGTTGTGGATGATGCGGAAGTTTGGATTCATGCTCATGCGCTCTGGATTATGCGCAATGGTATTCTATTCCTCTTCATGTCAGTTTTTGCTGTTGTTTGGTTTATTCCTCTTTTCTTTTTTGCATGGAACAGTAACCTTTGGGTAACGGCATCAACAGTTGCTGGTGTTGTTTTTAGCGCTATTGCTTGGTTATTTTTATTAAATGCATGGTTAAAAGGCTTGTCTAAATATTTAAAAAATAAGGCAGTTTTTTAATATATCTGTTTTTTGAAAGTTTTCCCCTTGTAAATTCGGCTAAAGCCCCCCATTTAGTCGGCAATAGAGTATTGATAAAATTTCCGTGAGGAGCACCGCCAAACATGGCTAAACGTGATTATTATGAGGTTTTAGGCGTTTCAAAAACCGCAAGTGATGATGAGATCAAAAAAGCCTATCGTAAATTGGCGATGAAATATCATCCTGACAGAAACCCTGACAATGCCGAGGCTGAAGAAAAATTTAAAGAAGCTTCAGAAGCTTATGAGATTTTATCGGACAGCGAAAAACGCAGCATGTATGACCGTATGGGACATAATGCGTTTGAAGGTGGCTTTGGTGGCGCTGGTGGTGGCTTTGGCGGTTTCAGTGCAGAAGATATTTTTAGCCAGTTCGGTGATATCTTTGGTGGAGCGTTTGGTGGCGGCGGACGTCAGCAACGCCAACGTCGCGGTTCAGATTTACGCTATGTAATGGAACTTACCCTTGAGGAAGCTGTAAAAGGGGTTAAGAAAACAATTACCTTTACTGCTCCGGCACCATGTGACGTGTGTGATGGTAAAGGCTCTAAAAATCCAAAAGATGTGGAAACTTGTAAAACTTGTCATGGTTCAGGACAAGTGCGTATGCAGCAAGGTTTCTTCTCTGTACAACAAACTTGCGGCACATGTCGTGGCCAAGGCAAAATTATTAAGAACCCATGCCATGCATGTCATGGTTCAGGTGTAGCTGATCGTCAGCAAACATTAGAAGTCACTATTCCAGCGGGTGTCGACAACGGTGACCGCGTTCGTTTAAGTGGTAAAGGCGAGGCGATCCGTGATGGTCAAGCTGGTGACTTATACGTTGAAGTGGTGGTTCGTGAACACGAAATTTTCCAACGTGATGGCGCCGATTTATATATGGACGTACCAGTAAGCATTGCGGATGCTGCACTTGGTAAAGAAATTGAAATCCCAACGTTGGAAGGCCGCGTTAGCTTGAAGATTCCTGAGGGTACTCAAACAGGTAAATTATTCCGTTTACGTGGTAAAGGTGTGCGCCCTGTACGTAGCAGTATGGTGGGTGATCTACTTTGCCGTATCGTGGTAGAAACACCAGTCAACTTAACCTCTCGTCAACGTGAATTGCTTAAAGAATTACAAGCATCTTTTGATGGCGAAGACAGTGCCTCTTCACCAAAGAAAAAATCATTCTTTGATCGCTTATTTGATTAATGATTGATTAGATCAGAAATTAAAAAGAAGGCGGATATTCAAAAATATCCGCCTTTTTATTGCGCTGATTTATCTTATTATTGTTATTCTGCTTAAAAGAAAATGACTAGCGATTACTCTGTAGGATGAGCGACATCAATATCGTCAACACTTACAATAAGTTCGTTTGATGCAACTGGAGCTACTACAGCCTCGACAGTAGCTTGAGTCACTGGTTGTACAGCTACTTTTACTGTTTCTACTTCTGCGGTTTTTTCTTCAATGATCGGGTCGATATCCTCGACTTTAACTTCAGCATTAGTATTGCTTGCCAGACTTTTTTGAGGTGTAGGTGTTGCTGCCTGAGAATTTACATTTGTGGTAATGCGTGCTTTAGATAAGCTTTCTAGTGTGTCCCCAGGTTGGATTGCAGGTTCTGCAAATGCCACTGAACTCATCATCCCCATAACGGCTATTAAGCCCATAATTTTCGAATGCATGCTGAACTCCTTATAGTCATCTTTTTTTCATTCGTGGCTCAGTAGTGTGCAGATCAATTCTTTAACTTTTGTGAAAACTGTTTAAATTTCGGTTCATCTTAAAAAATATTTTTTACTTTTTATTGTGAGCAAAGAGTTTTGATATAGTAAGCCAATTACGTAAAACACAAGATTGGGAAGGATTATGTCAGCAGCTCCACGCATTGGTATTTTGGGTGCAGGCGGCCGTATGGGTCGTATACTTATTCAGGCAGTTCAACAAGCAGGTTATCAATTGGGAGCTGCTGTTGTACGCCCAGAAAGTACTTTAATCGGTGCTGATGCTGGTGAACTTGCAGGAATTGGTTCAATTGGAGTGAAGCTTACCGGAAGCTTGGCTGAGGTTCTTAAAGACTGTGACGTTGTAATTGACTTTTCGACTCCTGCTGCGACATCTGAGCACCTAAAGTTATGTCGTGAAGCTGGGGTAGCTATAGTGATTGGAACAACGGGTATGTCCGATGAACAAAAAGCTGAGCTTGATGAAACGGCAAAACACATACCTGTTGTATATGCGGCAAACTATTCTGTTGGCGTAAATGTATCAATCAAGTTACTTGAGCTTGCAGCAAAAGTATTTGGCGATACAGTAGATATTGAAGTGATTGAGGCTCATCACCGTCATAAAGTAGATGCACCATCTGGTACAGCACTCATGATGGGTGAGGCGATTGCTGATACTTTAGGCCGTAACTTAAAAGAAGTTGCTGTTTATGGTCGTGAAGGGCATACCGGTCCACGTGATCGCCAAACCATTGGGTTTGAGACCATCCGTGGTGGCGATATTGTTGGTGAACATACTGTCATGTTTATTGGTGAGGGTGAGCGCGTTGAAGTGACTCATAAAGCCACTAACCGTATGAACTTTGCTGCTGGCGCAGTACGAGCTGCTGCATGGGTTGTAGGTCGTGAAGCGCACAAATACGACATGAAAGATGTGTTAGGGTTGAACGACGTACAGGTGTAAACCATCTGTACACGTCCTATATGTGGCGAGAAAAACAAGATAGAGCAGAACATGAATAAAAAACAAATTGCTTTAACCACTCTTCTTTGCTTAAGCAGCCTCTGTGTAGGGGCTGCCCCTACAGACAAGGCTAAACTCAGTCTAGACCGTAATCATATTAAAGTCTGGACCTATCAAAAGGCCGATAATCCAGTCTTTCAATACAAAGCTGAAACAACCTTTGATGTACCCATTGAGCGTGCTGTTGCAGTAATTTTAGATGTAAATCGCGCAGCGCAATGGGTTCCTTATATGGGTAAAGTTGAAATGCTCTCTCAAGATGAGAAGAAGGGTGAATTTACTTTATATATGGTATTAGATTTTCCTTTTCCCCTAAAAGATCGCGATGTAGTCGTTAAAGGAAAAATGAGTAAAGCTGCTAATGGTGTTATTACGATTAAGAACACAGCGATTAATAGTAACTATCCGACTCAACCTGATGTGGTTCGTTTAACCCGTTATGAAGGTGAATGGACGTTCCAGAAATTAGCGAATAACAAAGTTAAAGTAACCACGAGTGGTTATGCTGATCCTGCAGGTTCAATTCCTTTAAGCTTCGTAAATATGTTTGTTCAACAGCAACCTTATCAGATGCTGCTTAAAATGAAGCGGGAAGTAATGAACCCGATTTATGAGCAACCTAAATTACCCGATATTTTAAAATAAGTAAGTGAAAAAAAGCGCCTGAGATCAGGCGCTTTTTTTATTAATCTGAACACTGTTGCAAAGCTTGTGTCGGGCTGCTTTCACGTTTGATTTGGAATAGAACCAGTAACAAACCTAACCCCGCCAATAATGCACCAGCAAATGATACTGCGCTATAACCCCAACCTAAATCGAGTACTAACGCACCTGCGGCGGCACCGACTGCGTTACCTAGGTTAAACGCACCGATATTTACTGAAGAGGCAAGCCCTGGAGCTTCGTGAGCCACTGACATGACACGCATTTGTAAGGGCGGTACTAAAGCAAAGGTTGCTGCACCCCAAATCACCAACGCAATGGCTGCTCCAATCTGGCTTTGGGCAAGAATTGGGAAAGTCACCATCATCACGATCAACAGCACCAAGAAACCAATCAGAGTTTTGTTGATGGACAAGTCTGCAAAACGGCCACCTAAATGGTTACCAATCGAGAAACCGACACCAATCAACACTAACATGAACGTAATGAAGGTCGGTGAAGCATGGGTAAACTCAGTCAAACTTGGCGCAATATAGGTATAGAGCGTAAACATTGCTCCTGCACCAAGTACGGTTGTGAGTAATGCAAGCACCACAGGAGTACGCGTTAATACCTTCAACTCGGCCTTTACATTAGGTTTTTGGGCAACCATACCTTGCGGTAGTGCTTTCCATAAAGCGAGCATAGTAATAACGCCGAGCACGGAGATTGCAAGGAAAGACATACGCCAGCCAATATTTTGCCCAACCCATGTTGCCAAAGGTACACCACCAATATTGGCAATGGTTAAACCCATAAACATGGTTGCTACAGCACTGGCTTGTTTGTGCGCAGGGACAATACTCGCTGCCACAACAGAGCCAATCCCGAAAAAGGCACCGTGGTTCAGGCTTGTAATGAGACGTGCACCTAATAAGCTCATATAGCTTGGTGAAAACGCTGCAATCAGGTTACCCACCGTAAAGATCGCCATCAAAAAAATAAGCGCATTACGTCGTGCAAAACCACCAAACCATAGGGTCATGAAGGGGGCACCGAGCATTACACCAAGTGCATAGCCTGTAATTAACATTCCGGCTGTTGGAATTGAAATACCTAAATCATGAGCGATATTCGGTAGCAATCCCATTGGAGAAAATTCCGTGGTACCAATGGCAAAGGCACCAATTGCCAAGGCCAATAACGAGAACGCCGTATTTGATTGAGTGTTCATGAGTTTAGTCCCAAACAGGTGCCCATGGCTCTGGGCTAACTTCACGGCCATTACGGTCGAGCTCAGCAATCATTTGCATTTCAGCTGAAGTTAACTCGATATCCTGTGCTTTTAAGTTGCTAATCAGGTTTTCACGTTTAGTCGAAGATGGAATAACTGCAAAACCACGTTGCAATGCCCATGCCAGTGCAATTTGTGCTGTTGACGCTTTATTTGCTGCCGCAATTTCAGCTAAAACAGGATCGTGAAGCACTTTGCCGTATGCAAGCGTCATGTATGAAGTGACATCAATATTCTTCTCTTGTAAGAAATTTACAAGTTTATGGTTTTGAAGATAAGGACTCAGCTCAATCTGATTTGTTGCAATATGCTCTACACCAATTGTGTCAATTGCTTGTTGAGTAAGTGCAATATTAAAGTTCGAAATACCAATTTGTTTGGTTAAGCCTTGTTGTTTTGCTTCAAGTAAAAGCTGCATGACTTCAGGAATCGAAACGCCTAAGTCCGGTGCTGGCCAGTGAATCAAAGTTAAATCGACATGGTCAGTACGAAGCTTTTGTAAGCTCTCTTTTAAGCTTGGAATAAACTTCTCTTGGGCAAAATTATCTACCCAGATTTTTGTAGTTAAAAATAAGTCCTGACGTGATACGCCACTTTCAGCAATCGCTTGACCAATTGCTGCTTCATTTTCATAAATTTGAGCAGTATCAATTGCACGATAACCGACATCTAGCGCATTTTTAACAGAATCAATCACAGCTTGTTCTTTAAGGCGGAAAGTTCCTAGACCAAAACGTGGGATATTCATGTATTCACCTGGAATTAAATAATTGTTTAACTTGAGATGCATTTTGCTTTTTTTATTGTTGCGAAAAAATAGATGAATAAGCAAAATATCTTTGAAGTTTAGTCAATAATAGAATAAACCATGAAATCAACAATTGAAGAACTTATTGCCTTTATCACAATTGTTGATACAGGTTCATTTGTGGCGGCAGCAGAACATTTAAAGCAAACACCTTCAGGGGGGAGTCGATCTTTAACACGTTTGGAAGCGAAGTTAGATGTAACATTGTTAGAACGAACAACGCGTAAACTAAAACTCACTCAAGAAGGGCAACAGTTCCTTACGAAGGCTCGAAAAATTTTAAATGAACTGAATGCGGCCGAAGAAGAACTACAAAAGTCTGATCAGGGGACTGCTGGCCTTATTCGTGTTGATTCCGCCACACCGTTTGTTTTGCACGTGATTGCACCATTAATGCATAAGTTTCGTGCGTGCTATCCCGATATTGAAATCGAGTTAAATAGTAATGATCAGGTGATTGACTTACTTCAGCATAAAACCGATGTCGCATTTCGATTTGGGGAGCTTAATGACTCTAGTCTGCACGCCAAATTGGTATGTAAGAGCCGTTTATATATTGTGGCAAGTCCTGACTATCTAGCTTTTAAGGGAACACCAACACAACCTGAAGAACTTAAGCAGCATGATTTGATTGGTTTTACCAGACCGACATATATCAATAGCTGGCCAATTAAAATCGGTGACGAATATTTTTTCGCACAAGCAAACATTAAAGCTTCTAGTGGTGAGACTGTGCGCCAGCTGACGATTAGAGGACATGGTATTGCACGGCTATCTGAATTTGAAATTTGGAAAGATATGGAAGAAGGGAGATTGATTACATTATTTGAAGATCAAATTGAACATCAATATCAAAGCATCCATGCTGTGTATTATCAACAAGAGCATCTACCAAAACGAATACGCTTATTTATTGAGTTTTTGGCAGAACAGTTAAAAGATGGTTTTAAAACCTGTCTCTAAAAGTTCCATAGATATCACTTGGAAAATGAACTTCTAAAATGGGAATTGTTTGTCCTTCTGCTGAATGTTGGGAAAGAAAATAGCTTTTTTGCTGGTCTCGGCAGCTAAAATATAAGTTCGAATAAACTGAATTCACCATGACAACTTCATTTGAGCTATTTCGTTTATATTGATAATGAGAAATCGCACTGGTCTCGTCATCAGTTCGCTGTTCCATTTTATAGTCTTGTTGGTTGGTCATTTTTAAATAACCTTCAATCAAACTTTGGCAAATCGTGTGTCTGTGCTGCTCATTTTTGGGCTGTGGTTGGCAACCTGCTAAAACAATAGTAAATAACAATATAGCTTTTAATTTCATTAGTTTGCTACTCTTTGAGTTGATTTCCATAGCCTAAAGGTGTTCTATAAATCAATACAGATACAGAAATTTTTAAAAAAGCAGCACAGAATGACTTTCCAATATCAGGTTCTTGCCAATCAGTTAGCACACCGTATTTATCAAGATGAACTGAAACCTCATCAGAGGCTTATTTCCTTACGAGATTTTGCCCGTCAACATGGTATTAGCTTAAGTACCGCAAAAAGTTGCTATGAATTGCTTGAGGCGAGGGGGCTTATTTATGTAAAGCCGAAGTCAGGTTATTTTGTGGTTGCTCGCACCCCATCTAGCCCTATTCCGGATAGTCCGGATTTCTTATCTTTGCCTCGGCATGTCTCAAATCTGGAACTGCATAACCAAATTCAGGAAGCTGCCTTACAAAGCCACCTTGTACCTTTAGGATCGATTCAGTTAACGCCCCACTTTATTCCTGTAGAGGGGTTACGTCGTTCTATTCAACGTGCTTTAAAAAATTGTCAGCCTCAAGATTTTCTTTATTGTAATAAACAAGGCCATGAACAATTAAGAAAAGCGCTATCTGATCATTGGCGTGAAGATGGTATTTATATCGCTCCGGAAGATATTTTTATTACCAATGGCTGTATGCCGGCTTTGTCTTTAATAATTCAGAAACTCACTGAAGTGGGCGATAGTATTCTTATACCTACACCCACCTACAATGGTCATTTACAGTTATTAGCAAGTTTAAAACGACAAATTGTTGAGATTCCGGCAGATCATCGTGGCATTGATCTTGAGCGCTTAGAGTCTTTAATGCAGCAAGGTTTGGTGAAGGTTTGCTTAATGACAGCCAACTATCAAAATCCATTGGGATATTGTTTTAGTAATGCAGAGAAACAGAAGATTGCTGAGTTAGCTGCAAAGTATCAGTGTTTTATTATTGAAGACGATATTTTTGGTGAATGTGGCTACAGTAGTGAGCGGCCATTACCCATTCGATATTGGGACCGTGAAGGTTATGTGGTTTGGTGTGGTTCGGTTTCTAAGTCCTTGTCGAGCGCATATCGGGTAGGGGGGTTTTGTTTAACAACAAAGCTAGAACATTTAAAACTTGAACTGCTGGTAAGTAATATTGGCGTGAATACACCCTTGCAGTTAGGTCTAGCTGATTTTATTTATAGTCGTGGTTATCGAGAGCATTTAGAGCAGTTAAGACCCAACTTGATGCGACAAGTCGAAGAATACCGTAGCTGTATTTTAAAAGCTTTTGAAGGTATACCAATTGCATTGAGCCAGCCCGAAGGCGGATATGCATTATGGATACAGTTACCTAAGAGTGTAGATAGTTTAGCGCTCTATTACACTGCTCAAGCTCAGGGAATTACGGTGGTACCGGGTCATGTTTTTGGTGAGGATGAACGCTATCGACATTTCATTCGTTTAAACGCAGGCCATGAGTTAACTGCCGATGTCCGCCAAGCAATTATGAGCTTGGCAGACTGGTCGCGACAACAGATGAAAACAGTGAGTTAGTTTTATTCTGCAAAGTCTGCTTTAAGCACAATACGGTAGCGTGCCTGACCTGAGTGTAGACGTTCAATTGCTTCATTGAGCTGTGACATTGGAAATAGCTCAATTTGAGGGGCAATTTTTTTGCGTGCGGCAAACTTTAAAAGTTGGCGTAGAGCAGCAGGTGAACCAGTAGGTGAGCCTGTTACTGATTTGGCACCATCAATAAGTGAGCCGACAGAAACAGGAACAGGTTCTAAAGTCAGCCCTAAGAAGTGCAACGAACCGTTTGGTGCTAACGTAGAAATAAAAGCTCGCCAATTTAAAGTCACATTTACGGTACTCAGCAATAAATCAAATTTACCTTTTTGAGCTTTTACCGCTTCTGTATCGCGGCTATTTACTACATGGTCGGCTCCCATTGCTTTGAGTTCTTCAGTTTTATCTGGGTTAGAACTAAAAGCAGTGATTTCACAGCCCCAAGCTTTGAGTAGCTTAATGGCGATATGACCTAAACCGCCAATACCAATCACACCCACATGATGCGTTGCTTGTATTTTGTGTTTGAGGAGTGGGTCAAAAACGGTAATTCCGCCGCAAAGTAGGGGACCAGCACTTTCAGCATCTAAATCATCTGGAAGGGGAATGGCCCATTGCCAGCCTGCACGGACTTTATCGGCAAAGCCACCTGCATGACCCACGATTGTTGCGACATTTTCGCCCGTACAAAGAACTTGCTGACCGCCAATACATTCATCACACGCTTGGCAACTTTCAGCAGTCCAGCCAATACCAACACGTTGCCCAATTTGTAAACCTTTGGCTTCTGAACCCAAAGCTACAATTCTTCCAATAATTTCATGGCCTGCAACTACGGGGTAGACGGTTGAGCGCCACTCATTGTTCAGAACTGAAATATCGGAATGACACAAACCACAGTATTCAACTTTTACTTCAACCTGATGTGGTTGTAATTCACCTGCATCAAATTGGTAAGGAACCAGTTTTTCACCTGCCTGCATTGCTGCATAAGCCTGAATCGTATTATTGCTCATCGGAAACTCCTTAAGCGGATTTGAACCGTTCTGGTGGGTTATGAAGCTTTAAATTGACAATCGTTTTCATGATCATTGACCATACCCACTGCCTGCATAAACGCATAGCAGGTGGTTGGACCAACAAATTTGAAACCATTTTTTTTAAGCGTTTTAGATAGCTTTACACTGAGCTCAGTTTGAGCAGGGGCCTTACGATAATCTATAACATCATTGTGCTGAGGAGTGGCATCTACAAACTGCCAAAGCCATGCAGGAACATCACCAACTTGGGCTTTAAGGGCTTGCCAAGCAATCGCATTATCGCGAATGGCTTTGAGTTTGCCTAAGTGACGAATTAAGCCTGCATCGGATAGTTTTTTTTCTAAAAAGTCATCCGTAAATGCGGCAATGTCAGCAATAGGATGATTAAAAAAGTGCTGGCGGTAGCTTTCTCTTTTTTTGAGTACGGTAATCCAAGATAGACCTGCTTGTTGCCCTTCAAGACAGAGCATTTCAAATAATCGGGCTTCGTTGTGTTCTGGTTTGCCCCATTCTTCATCATGGTAAGCAATATAGAGTGGATCGTTGGAACACCATCCGCAGCGTTGAATTTTCATGATGATGCTCCTTATATTTATCTTAGTATTTTAGAGTTTGAATGGTACCCATTCATTTGGGCGAGTATCCCAATAATATAGTTCGGCTTGGGTTAAGTCTTCAAACTTTAGCCAAAAATCTTTGCCGACTTTATCTGAAAAACCGGTACTGATCAGTAGGGCATCATCGCTGATTTCCATGATCCAGCCTTGATAGCTATTGCCATTTAGAATGATCTTTTGCTGGTTGCCAGACTCGGCAAACTCTACTAAGCGATTGATCAGCGCTTCCGACATAAAATGTTCCTAGCGTAAATATGAATAAGGATTAACAGCACCACGACCTTTACCATCTAAGTAAAAACCATAATGAAGATGAGGTGAAGTATAACGTGCATTTCCCGTATTGCCGACATAGCCAATCAGATCGCCCTTTTTGACATAGTCACCCACGTTTAAGCCACGTTTATGTCCATCAAGATGAGCATAATAATGCCATGTTCCTGCCGGGCCTAAAATCCAGATGACTTTGCCACCGAGGTTATTATTACGAAGATCTGCCACCAGCCCTTCGGTTGTACTGTACACTTTGGTTCCACGTGGAGCCAAAATATCAATTCCTTCGTGGCTACGACCCTGACTCCGAGCAGCGCCCCATGTGTCTTTTAACTCATCTCGATCGACACCTTTTACCGGAACAGGAAGCCGACTTGGAAGCTGCATACTCTTGAGTTTGCTAACTTGGGCTGGTGAAAGCGGAGCAGGCTTTTTAGGCGCACTGGCACAGGCTGCTAATAGAATAATGAGAAAACCAAGTGAGAGATGGGAAACTAAACGTCGCACAAAATACTCCCTGTCACAGCCATATCAAAATTATTTTGCTCACTATGTCATGAACGGCTTGTCGAGATCAATTTTTTCATAGCAGTTGGAACACCTTTAGCGACAGCTTGTTCCGGACTCAGCCATTGGCCTTCAAGTTCAATCGCCAGATGTTCTTTCTGATCAGGTTCCACGTGGAACACATGAGCATTAAGTAACCATGTGAAGTGAGTAAAGCTATGACTGATCTGAAAGGTTTGTGCTTGAGGTTGTAGTTTAAATTGCTGACTTAATTTTAAGCGTTCATGTTCATTTTCTAAAATAGGTAAACAAAATAAACCGCCCCATAGACCATGAGCTTGGCGTTGCTGCCAGAACCATTCATCTTCGCACTGAATAATAAGAACATCTGCCGTTTTAACAGGCGGTGTTTTTTTCGGTTTTTTAAAAGGTAATTCTTGTTCTAAACCTTGCTGATAAGCCTGACAATGAGATTGCATTGGACAATATAAACAAAGAGGCTTTTTAGGTGTGCAGATGGTTGCACCCAAGTCCATAATCGCTTGTGTGTAGTCATGGTTGCGTTGGGTTGGGCATAGCTCTTCAGCGAGTTTCCACATTTCACGTTCGTGTTGTGGCTTGCTTAAGTCATCCTCAATGGCAAAGAAACGAGCTAAAACGCGTTTCACATTGCCATCCATAATCACGCCGTACTGACGTAAACCTAAAGACATAAGCGCGCCTGCGGTCGAGCGACCAATGCCGGGTAGTGCAATCCATTCTTCTAGGGTTTCAGGAAATTTGCCTTGCTGTGCTACAAGTCTGGCAGCTTTATGCAAATTGCGTGCACGAGCGTAATAGCCAAGACCTGCCCAAAAAGGGGCTACTTCATCCCAAGTTGCATGGCCTAAAGCTTCTACAGTTGGGAAGCGCTCCATAAAGCGATCAAAATATTGCAGAACTGTTTTTACCTGAGTTTGCTGTAACATAATTTCAGAAACCCAGACTTTGTATGGATCATCTGCGACTTGCCAAGGCAAATCATGACGACCATGTTGATCGAACCAGTTTAAGAGGGCATCAGAAAAAGAAAATTCAGGCATGAACAGCTATAGAAGAAAAGTAAGGGTTAAATTATAGCTGAAATTTGGGTTAAGTTTTGTTTAAAGCAAGCAATCAGAACGAGCCTGTTAAAACAGAGACTACTTTAAAACGAGTAGTCTCTGCTTCAAGCATAAAAAAGGATTAATCCTCTTTTACGCCCCAACGTTGATCAAGTTTCAACGGTTGGTTTTTATAGTAAGGAATGACATGAATATGGAAATGGTCAGAAGTTTGTCCAAACACTTCACCATCATTAAAGCCAATATGGAAACCAGCTGGTTGATGACGAAGCTGTGTTTCATGACGGGCAATTTCAAGAAGTGTCAGTAAGCTTTCATGCTCTTTAGAGGTAATGTCAAAAAACGAACTTACATGGCGCAGTGGAGTCACTACACAGTGGCCTTTAGACAACGGATTTGGGTCAGGTAAAATTACAGCAAATTCATTCTTATCAATGATGTCATATTCATCAAAATTGCAATACGGACATTTCTTGTCAGTCATTGTTGTATCCTCTCATGTTATTCCATTAAACCCCGAGTGCGGGAAATAAGACTAGGCTTTGCTCTAGCTCAACGGGAGTATAGTTATTGAAGTATGGTTTAAAAAATACAGGAAAAATATTGCAAAGTCATAAAGATTTAAGGGAGCAAATGCGAAAAAAGAACCATTTGCTCCAAATTTGCTTCTTTTATTTTAAAGTACGTTCTAATAAAGCGTACATTTTAGCAAGGCCTTGTTTTTCCGCTTCGCTGTTGTAGCCAAGATCTACGCCGTTCGCTTTAGCTCTTTCATCTGCAAGCGGGTTACTAAAGCCATGTTTAGCATCCTTTAAAACCACTACCTCATGTTTAACCTCAGCAGCTTGCATCTCTTTTTCAAAATTAGCAACATCTTCTAAGGTGACCATGCTGTCTAGTTCACCATGTAGAACCAAAACTTCACCTTGAATGTTGCCTTTTTGAGCAGGTGCCTTAGGAGTTAATGTACCATGGAATGTCGCTGTTGCTTTGAGGGGAGCACCTGAGCGAGCTAAATCGAGTACCACTTTGCCGCCATAGCAAAAACCTACTGCTGCAAGTTTTTCACTATTTACTTCTGGTTGAGCAGCCAAAGTTTGAAGCCCAGCACTAGCACGATCAGTCACTGTGTCTAACTCTTCAAATGTCTGCATCATCCATTCGTAAGCTTGAGCAGCAGTCGTCGTCACTTTTTTATCGCCATACATATCAATTGCAAGTGCAGCATAGCCGTGTTCAGCAAGTTCACGCGCACGTTGTTCAGTGTATTCGTTACGTCCCCACCACTCAGGACCAATAATGACACCGGGTACAGGGGGCTCACTTTCTGGAGCTGCAAAGTAACCAATTAAATGGCTGCCATCTGGTGCAGTGTATTGAATTTCACGGGTTTTAATTGCTGTACTCATGACATTAATCCTGAAATTTAACTTGGTTTAAATACACTTGATTAAAGCATAAAAAATAAAAGCTATATAAATAACTATGTAAAAATCTACATCAAAAGAAAAACATAGAAACATTTGGGCAATAAAAAAGAAGGAACAGGTTCCTTCTTTTTTATATGGTCATAATTAAATTAGGTTCGGCCTCGCGAAATAAAACCAATAACAGCGAGAATTACAGCCACAACTAATAAAATCACGGCAAAGTCTTTAGATAACCCTGCAACACCACCAAACCCTAATAGACTGGCAATGAGTGCAATCACTGCAAAAATTATTGCCCAACGGAACATATGCTGTCCTCCTTATTTTTCATTGTGTTTTTACTATATAGCGTGTTTTTTACACGGAATGTGTCGTTTATGTGGTTGAAATGTATATTAAACAATCATTTTGTGATGCTAAAAATACGGTTTCTTTCCTTAAGCAGAGATTACTTCAATGCTATAATCTGAGTTTGCTTTATGTATATAGCTGTTAAAACCTATGTCTACCGAGACCTCACTTCGTCCATTGTTTTGGAAAAATTATACGCTTGAGCAGCTTACACCGCCTGAGTGGGAAGCTTTGTGTGATGGGTGTGGTTTATGTTGTCTGGTCAAGCTAGAAGATGAAGATACCCATGAAGTAGCTTACACCAAGGTAGCGTGTAAATTGCTGGATTGCTCTACCGGACGTTGTTCAGACTATTCAAATCGTCAGCAGCAAGTTCCTGACTGTTTACAGTTGACGCCGGAAAGTTTAAAAACCATACACTGGTTACCATCGAGCTGTGCCTATAAACGTTTGAATGAAGGCAAGAATTTACCTTCTTGGCACTATTTAAATACGGGTACGAGACAAAGCGTGGTTAAGGCGAAAAAGTCGGTTGCAGGACGATGTATTCCTGAAACCGATGTACATGAAGATGACTTAGAAGATTATGTAGTGCGTTGGGTGCGTTAATACGCTCCCGATGGGCATTTTTAATTACAGCGTATAATAAAGTAACATTTTTATCGTAAATTTTTTAACTATCTCCGTTATATAAAAAATAAAAGAGAAGGAGATAAAAATGATGAAACGACTAGCAGCCCCCTTATTATGTAGTAGCTTTTTCTTGTTAATGGCTTGTGGTTCTAACAATACTAATTCAAAAAGTCCTGAACAAAATACAACTGCAAAAACAGAGCAAACTAGTGGTGCCAAACAAGTTTATCAGGTCGAGGCAGTCGCACATTTTAATGAGCCTTGGGCAATTACCACTTTGCCGGACCAACGTTTATTAGTCACTGAACGGCAAGGTAAATTAAAAATTTTTAATCCCCAAAATAAACAAGTACAAGATGTTCAGGGTGTTCCAGCAGTGAACTATGGTGGCCAAGGTGGTTTAGGAGATGTCGCTTTGCATCCAGATTTTGCCAAAAATCACTGGATATATCTCAGTTTTGCGGCCAAAGGGCAGGGTGGATCTGGTGCGGTGATTTCACGTGCAAAATTAGATTTATCTAACCCTAATCAGCCAAAACTTAACCATATAAAGCAGATTTGGCAGCAAGTACCTAAAGTTTCAGGACAGGGTCATTATGGGCATCGTATGCTTTTTGGCGCAGATGGTAAGCTTTGGATCAGTTCAGGTGAGCGCCAAAAGTTTGACCCTGCCCAAGACATGAAAAGTAATTTGGGTAAAATTCTACGTTTAAATGATGACGGTTCAGCAGCTGTAGGTAACCCTTTTTATAAGCAAGGCGGTGTCACTGCTGAAATATGGTCACTTGGACATCGTAACCCATTAGGCATGGCCTTTGACCGCCAAGGACAGCTATGGGTGGTTGAGATGGGGCCTAAAGGTGG
Source organism: Acinetobacter sp. 1130196 (assembly GCF_000588095.1). Classification (NCBI taxonomy): domain Bacteria; kingdom Pseudomonadati; phylum Pseudomonadota; class Gammaproteobacteria; order Moraxellales; family Moraxellaceae; genus Acinetobacter; species Acinetobacter sp. 1130196. The sequence continues at coordinate 42,027 of NZ_JFWX01000019.1, forward strand.
TGATGAGCTTAATATTATTACCAAAGGTGAAAACTATGGGTATCCGGTTGTTTCAAATGGCGACCATTATTCAGGTCAGCCTATTCCAGACCATAACACTCGCCCAGAGTTTAAAGCCCCCGAGATAGACTGGACTCCTGTAATCTCACCGTCGAGCTTAATTATTTATCGCGGGCAACAATTTCCGGCATGGCAAAATAAAGCCTTAATTGGTGGGTTGTCTTCACAAGCCATTGTAGTTGTAGATTTAGAGCATAAGCCCGTAAAAGAAGTGCAAAGATTAGAGATGAAGCAACGTATTCGTGGGTTACATGAAGCACAAGACGGTTCAATTTGGATAATTGAAGATGGCCCCAATGCTCGCTTACTCAAGCTGAGTAAGAAACTCTCTTAAGGCCTTGAGTTAGCCTATAAATAAAGGATGGGTCTCATAGATTCAAATTGTAGATTTCTGTGAGACACAATAGACTATAGTGAAAAGACGATAAAGCTATTTGAGATGTCAGACACCCATATTCCACTTCCTGAACGCCTGCGCCCGAGAGACTTGTCTGAAATTATTGGGCAAGATCATTTGTTAGGTGAACATGCACCCTTACGTCAAATGATTGATCAGGGACATTTGCCTTCTATTATTTTTTGGGGGCCTCCAGGCGTCGGTAAAACGACAATTGCTTTGCTTTTAGCTCAGGCAATAGATCGTCCGTTTGTGAGCTTATCTGCGCTGAATACGGGCGTAAAAGAATTACGTGAAGTGATTGCGGAAAGTGGTGATTTACTCACACCTGTAGTTTTTATTGACGAAATCCATCGCTTTAATAAATCACAGCAAGATGCATTATTAGGTGCCGTGGAAAAAGGAAAAATCACCTTAATAGGTGCGACCACTGAAAACCCGTCTTTTGAAGTCAATAGTGCACTTTTATCGCGCTGTCAGGTCTATACCTTAAACAGTTTAGACAGTGAGGCAATTCAGACTTTACTTAACAATGCACTTCAAAACGATAAATTCTTAAAAGAACGCTACATTCATATTGAAGAGTATGATGCTCTTTTACAGTTTGCAGCAGGTGATGCCCGTAAAGCACTAAATTTACTAGACTTAATTGCAAGTACTTTAGAGCCAGAAGTTGAAAATACCATTACCAATGCTGTGGTTGTAAAAGTCGCTCAGCAAAATATTGCGCGTTATGACAAATCGGGTGAACAGCATTACGACCTCGTTTCTGCTTTTATTAAATCGATTCGTGGTAGTGATCCAGATGCTGCTCTGTACTGGATGGCTCGTATGCTCAAAGGCGGGGAAGATCCGGTTTTTATTGCAAGACGTATGCTGATTGCTGCCTCAGAAGATATTGGAAATTCGAATCCAAATGCGCTATTGCTTGCTGGTGAATGTTTCCGTTCTGTACAGGCAGTTGGAATGCCTGAGGCGCGAATTATTTTGGGTCAAACCGCGGTTTACCTAGCAACCAGCGCGAAAAGTAACAGTACTTATTTGGCGATTAATAAGGCCTTAGAACTTGCTGAGAAAACGGCAAATTTACCAGTGCCTTTACACTTGAGAAATGCACCGACCAAACTGATGAAACAGCAAGGTTATGGAATTAATTATCTCTATCCTCATGACTACCCAGAGCACTTTGTGCTGCAAGACTACTTACCACCTGAGTTGAAGGGAACTAAACTTTATGAGTCGGCGAGAAACAAGCGTGAAGTTGAAGGTGAGCGCCTCCAGCAACGCCGATGGCAGCAGGAGCAATAGTTCTCTATTGCTTCTTGCTAATCCAATTCTTCAGTGACGTGACCGTAAATTAGTAGGGTAAACACACCTGTACCACCAATAATGTTTCCAATAGTAGTTGGAATTAGAAAATTAAATAGATATTCGCCAATAGAAGCCTCTCCTTGCCAGACCAGATAGGACATTTCGGTAGAACCAACCACAACGTGGGTAAAGTCGCCTAGTCCTATCAGATAAGTCATGAAAAAGATGACTAGGAATTTATTGCTGACCGAAGGCAGCATCCACACCAATGCGGCAATTAAAAGTCCCGACATAACCCCTTTAAGCAGGTTCTGGATTGCAGAAAAAGATGCAACATGATGCGCCAGCTCATCTAGTGCTTTATCAATGTCTGGAGTAAACAGGTCTGTGGTCAGGAAAAATAAACTCGCCAAAGCTGTTCCAATGATATTGCATAGAATCACAATTCCCCATAAACGCCCCACAGCTCGTAATTTGTCCAAACTAAAAGGCTTAAATAAGGGCACAACTGTAGTAATGGTATTTTCGGTAAAAAGTTGCATGTGGCCCAAAATAGCAATCAGGAACCCAATGGTATAACCAAAATTGGTGATTAAATCGGTCCAGATGGCATCAGTTGGGATATAAGAAGCAATAATCGCTTTAAATACAAATGAGAAGCTAATGACCAAACCAGCAGCAATTCCTGAAAAGATCAGTGCAGCTGTTGGGCGATCCAGTTCTTCCGCACCATCACGGCGGATAATTTCATAGACTAAACGGGGTGACAGTTTCTCGTGTTCTTCTACTGCCATTTTTTCACGCCAGCTTAAGGTTTGCTCGACCTTTTTTTCCTCTATTTCATGATCCATCAGATTTGCTCCTCACTGAATAAATATTTTTTACTTATTATTTTTATTCATTGTTAAGGCAGCATTCGGGATAAATCCAGTTTATTCCTACCAGCTTTATGTGTCTTTTTATAAATTGAAGAGTACGGCAGTAAGCAAAATAATATACGGATGAACGTAATTAACCAGATAAGACCATTAAGTATAAAAAGAGATTAAGAGTATCGTATGGCAAGACTATTTACCGCCTGAATGAAAGGCGAGCGATCTCTATAAACTAGTTAGGTTTGAGATTGAGCGCTTACAGCAACGCAGAGAATTAAAGTAATGTATATGTTCTCAATGTACGTATAAGCTTCATATAGTCACCTTGAGAAGCTTCAGAAATAACGGTTTCTACTTCAGCTTGGCTCCAACCTTGTTTCAAAGCAGAGTCGCTAAAATTAGATAAAATCACTAATGGGTTTTCACCAAAATGTATCGAGTGATTCATTAATTTCTTTTCAGGCTTAAATAGTTTCATTGGATTCACCATACTTTAAATTTAATTATTGTGATGCAATTAATGTTTTTTTAGATTTTAGTGCTTTGTTTTTAGATTGTGCAAGTCATAATTTAATTAAATATACAAATCTGTCTACTTTCCTTAAATTCTTGGGTGCTGGAAATAAAAAAACCGAGCTGAAATGCCCGGTTTTTTTAATGAAGCTGACGAATTAGATGTCAGATAAATCTACGCCTAAACGAGCAGCAACTTCTTCATAAGCTTCAACAACACCGCCTAAACCTTGACGGAAACGGTCTTTGTCGAGTTTCTTCTTAGTGTCTTTATCCCATAAACGGCAACCGTCTGGAGAGAATTCATCACCAAGTACGATACGGTCATGGAAAACACCAAATTCAAGTTTGAAGTCCACCAAAATCATGTTGCCTTCAGCAAATAATGCTTTTAATACATCATTTACTTTATAAGTTAACACTTTCATTTGTTCTAACTGTTCAGCAGTCGCCCAACCTAAAGCAATCGCTTGAGATTCGTTAACCATTGGATCGCCTAGGCCATCATCTTTGTAGAACAATTCAAATGTAGGAGGAGTAAGCTCTTTACCTTCTTCTACACCTAAACGACGGCATAAAGAACCAGCTGCGTAGTTACGGATTACACATTCAACAGGAATCATTTGAAGTTTTTTAACAAGAACTTCAGTTGGAGAAAGCAATTTTTCAAAATGCGTTTCGATACCCGCTTCAGCAAGCTTTTCCATGATGAAGGCGTTAAAACGGTTGTTCACCTTGCCTTTACGATCTAGTTGTTCGATTTTTTCGCCATTGAACGCAGAGGCATCATCACGAAAGACTAAAATCAGATGGTCGGCATTGTCTGTTTCATATACAGATTTTGCTTTACCAGTATAGAGCAAGGTTTGTTTTAACATGAGGGAACCTTTTAAAAAAAAATGCCTAGTAAACGACTAGGCTGGCCAATTTTGGTAAATCTGGTTTAACACTTCCGCAGCAACATCAGGGCTTGCAAAAGTGTTGTCTGGATTAAAGAGAGCAAGGCTATGACTAGAGCCAACACCAGTCAGTTTAAGCACATAAGTTTTGTCATTTACTTTGATCGTCGCTTGATTACTGCCTTGAGCGATAACATTGTAATTTAACGTGCTTAAGGTTGCTTTGGTGTATTGCCAAATCTCCGCAGTACTTCCATCAATTTTTAACAGTGGATTCTTATTACCATCCGTTACAAGTTGAGGGCGACTAAGCGCGCTACCTGATTGAGCAGATGTATCTGCTGTATCAGCTTGGGTTTGTTCAGGACGTGGCAATGCAAAACGGTTGCCACGTTTGTTTTCAAACTTCGGCGCATGATCGATAGCGAGCTGGTCTACTGTTGGTGCAGGATACAAAGGAGTCGCTGGTCGTACAGTTGCATCGGCAGGGTACTCAAGCGGGGCGAGTTGCTTTGCTTTTTTATAATCTAAAGAGTGATTATTGAGTGCGAAGCGACCACAGCCAGCTAAACTTAAGGCTGAAACTGCAAGGACTAAACCAAGACGTAATTGCATCATAAATTGCTCTTATTAAATAATTCCCGCATCTTTTAGGGCATTGCGGAGAGGTTCGCGATATTGCTCAGCGAGAGGAGTGAGTGGTAAACGAATACCAGTATCAATCAGTCCCATCTCATGTAGTGCCCATTTCACAGGAATTGGGTTTGATTCGCAAAATAGAATATTGTGTAAATTTGCAATCTTATTGTTAAGCGTCTTCGCTTGTGGCTCATCTTTAGCAATTGCAACCGCGCATACTTCACTCATTGCCTTAGGTGCAATATTTGCAGTAACCGAGATATTACCGTCTGCGCCAAGAAGCATAAGTTCCCATGCAGTTTCATCGTCACCTGAGTAAACAGCCATTTTGCCGTTTAAAGCTTCAATTAAGGCTTTACCACGAGGTACGTCACCTGTAGCGTCTTTAATACCCACAATGTTAGGAATCTCTGCTAAACGTACTGCTGTATCATTTGACAAGTCTACGCCTGTACGACCAGGTACGTTATAGAGAATAAGAGGTAATTCAACAGCTTCAGCAACTGCCTTGTAGTGCTGGTAAAGGCCTTCTTGGGTTGGTTTGTTATAGTATGGCGTTACAAGTAAAGCTGCATCAGCACCGAGGTCTTTAGCAGCTTTAGTTAATTCGATTGCTTCACGGGTTGAGTTTGCACCAGTACCGGCAATAATTGGAATACGTTTATTGGCTACACGAATAATTTCTTTAATAACCTGTGTGTGCTCTTCCATGCTCAATGTTGAGGCTTCGCCGGTTGTACCGACGGCTACAATACTGTTTGTACCTTGTTCTATGTGCCACTCAACCAGCTTCTCAAGACCCTTCCAATCTACACCGCCATCTTTCAACATGGGAGTGACAATTGCGACGATTGAGCCTTGAATGGTCTGTGCTTGCTGAGTCATTTTAAAAAATATCCTATTTATCCATCCGAATCTGAGGTAAGAAAAACAAAATGTGGGATGGTTGCAGTATTTTGATTGTCCAGTTCTAACAATAACAGATTGTTGAATGACAATTATGCAAATTATGACTGATCAGACGCATAAGAACAATATGCTTAACTGATAAACCCTATGTAAACTTGAGTGAAACATAGAATGCCAATTTGATCATTTCAAGTAAAAGACAGTAAAGATGACAATATGGTGCAATTCTTCCAGTTTCTACTTAACACAGTCTTTTTTATGGCAAGATAAAATGCATATTTCTCCCGAATGGGACTTAAGATGGCATGAAAATGAATAAACAACCACAAAATGCGGCTTTAGTCGTAGTTGATGTACAAAATGGTTTTACGCCAGGTGGTAACCTAGCAGTTGCCGACGCCGATACAATTATTCCAACTATTAACCAATTGGCGGGTTGTTTTGAAAATGTAATTCTTACACAAGACTGGCATCCAGATAATCATATTTCTTTTGCAGCTAACCACTCGGGTAAGCAGCCATTTGAAACCATTGAACTTGACTATGGACCGCAAGTGCTTTGGCCTAAGCATTGTGTACAAGGCACGCATGATGCCGAGTTTCATCCAGATTTAAATATCCCGTCAGCTCAACTGATTATCCGAAAAGGTTTTCATGCGCATATTGATAGTTACTCGGCTTTTGTGGAAGCAGACCACACCACCATGACGGGTTTAACGGGTTACTTAAAAGAGCGCGGCATTGATACGGTTTATGTGGTCGGTATAGCTACAGACTTTTGTGTCGCATGGACTGCTTTAGATGCCATTCAACTCGGCTTTAAAACTTTAGTGATTGAAGATGCTTGTAAGGGTATTAATCTGAACGGCTCTTTAGAACAGGCATGGCAAGCGATGCAGCAACAGGGTGTTGTCCGTATTCAATCGACTGATTTGTTGAGTGAATGTTAGAGAGAGTGCTCATGTTGTTTGGGCTTTAATTGCGATTTGATATGGATGAACAGCATGTCTGCATTATTACGTTTTACTCAATTTGTTCAGAAAACGTTTGCTTTATGGGTCATCGTTTTTGCGGCTCTAGCGCTATGGCAACCTGAGTTTTTTGTCTGGCTTAAAGCGTACATCCCATGGATCTTAGGGATTATTATGCTCGGTATGGGAATGACCATGACCGTTGATGACTTTAAAGGGGTATTGCAAAGCCCTAAAGCCGTCTTAATTGGGGTGGTTGCCCAGTTTGTGGTGATGCCTGGTTTAGCATATGTTCTATGTAAATTATTTAATTTACCGCCTGAAATTGCAGTCGGCGTTATTTTGGTAGGTTGTTGCCCAGGCGGAACAGCTTCAAACGTAATTACCTATATGGCTAAAGGCAATGTGGCTTTATCGGTCGCCTGTACATCGGTATCAACACTCTTGGCTCCTGTGCTAACTCCTGCGATTTTCTATCTACTTGCCAGTCAATGGTTAAAGATTGACGCGGCTTCGATGTTTATTTCGATTTTGCAGGTTGTACTACTTCCGATTGTGATTGGGCTGATTTTACGAACTTGGCTTAAACGTCAGGTTGAATCCTATATTCAAGTCATGCCATTAGTTTCAGTGATTGCAATTGTTGCGATTGTGGCAGCCATTATTGGTGGCAGTAAAGCAGCTATTTTTCAATCGGGTTTGCTCATTTTGGCGGTAGTGATATTACATAATGGGTTGGGTTATTTATTAGGTTTTACCGCAGCGCGTTTCTTCAAATTGCCTTATGCAGACAGTAAAGCAATTGCGGTAGAAGTAGGAATGCAAAACTCAGGCTTAGGTGTGGCGCTTGCAGCAGTGCATTTTGCGGCTTCTCCGATTACAGCAGTACCGAGTGCTATTTTCAGTCTTTGGCATAATATTTCGGGCCCGGCGCTTGCAACTTATTGGGCAAGTAAACACAAATAGGAATAACTGTATACAACACACATTAAAAAAAGGCCAAACGAATAGTTTGGCCTTTTTATTTAAAGAATATTTTAGGGAGAGCTGAATTTAGAACTGGTATGTCTTTTGCTTTGAATTGATGCACTAAAAATAACGTGAATATCAATATAAATCGCAAAGAAAAAAATAAGGCTTTTTTTGATGAACCAGATTTTTAAATTATTTATACCCATGCTTTCTAGCAATTTAATTGTAGTTTTAAGTGGATTGGTTGATATTGCGTATGTAGGGCATTTTAGCAATGACCATGTCGCCGCATTATCGGTAACCTTATCTTTATATACAGTGATTTATGTCATTGGGATGGGGATTCTGCAAGGTGTGATACTCAAGCTTTCAGAAGCATATGGTTGCCATGATTTATCGCGTATACGTCAGATTTTTATTCAAGGCATTTGGCTAATGTTATGTTCGGCATTGATCAGTATTGGCCTGCTTTACGTATTCCGTGATTTACCAAAATTATTTGGTGCATCTGAACATGTCGTTTCAATTACTAAAAACTGTATTTGGGCTTTGGTATTTATTTTACCTGCGCATTTACTGATGCGTTTATTTACAGCTTTGTCTCAGGTCACTGAAAATGCGCACAAGGTTTTATTATCAGATAGTCTTTTCTTCATTCTTAAAATTATTTTGTCTTATCTTTTAATTTATGGTGTTGCTTCATTTTCAATTCCGCCACTCGGTGCGATAGGAGCTTTATTAGCCACTATTATTGTTCGGTGGTTTATGTTGGCTATTTATTACCTGTTTTTCTTGGAGAAAGGATACATCTTTATTGAACATCCAGAGCGGTCAGTTGAAGATAACCGGCAAAGTCTGCGTATGATTCTAAAAATAGGGATACCTACCGCGATCATGGCGTTGATGGATGTTGTTGCATTTTGTTCGGTTGCTATTTTAATTTTGCCTTTCGGGAGTGTGGTGTCTGCAGCCCATCAAATTGTCGCAAGCACGGGCGGCTTCATGTTTATTTTTCCTTCCTCAATTGCCTCGGCTTATAGCATTTTGGTGTCGAGGTCTATGGGCAGCGGGAACATGGACGAAGCAAACAAAATTGCCAGACAAAGTATATGGGTAATTATGGCAGTGAGTGGCAGTCTGTCCCTGTGTTTATGGTTGGAACGGGACTTGATTGTCACGTTCTATTCAGATGATTTGGCTGTACAGATTTTGGCAGCATCACTGCTGTTGATTGTCTGCATGTCTCATTTTCTAGATGGCTTAATGTCTTTACTAACCTCTTTGCTGCGTTGTTGGGATGTGTCGATTTTACCCATGCTGATTTTTTTAGTCGTGGTGCTATTTTTCGGATTGGGTGGTGGTTGGTGGATGGCTTATAAAGGGCTGCACTGGGGGAGTCACTCGATTTCTGCAATGGGAATTTATGGTTTTTGGAGTATGGCAGTCATAAGCTATTTAGTAGCTTGTGTATTGAGTGCTTTCTGTTTCCGTTTTAGAAAGCAATTAAGAGGTTTTTGATTAGGTAAATCAACACAACCTTAAAGAGGATGTGTTGCTAACCATTCTTCAATCTCATTTTCAGAAATTACTTTAAAGCCATGGCGCTGTAACAGTGCTGTGGTAATCCCCACACCTGTAATTCTCTCACCTTGAAAAGTACCGTTATAAATTTTTTGGCTACCGCAAGACGGACTATTTTCTTTTAAAACCACGCAAGTTGCTTGTATTTGCCGTGCAATTTCTAAAGTACGGTAGGCGCCTTTTAAATATAGCTCGGTTACATCTAAACCAGATGAATCCGCGATTTTTGCCTTGCCATCAAGTACATCTTGACCTGTTCCTCCCACAATTTCTGCGGGTAGACGAGGGGTGCTAAATCCACCTAATAACTCTGGGCAAAGTGCATGGGCTTTTTTATTTAAAAATAACTGCTGAAGCGTAGTGTGCAAGCAAGAGCGCCCATCGTAGCGTACAGGCTCCCCAATTAAACAGGCACTGATTAAAAGCATGGGTTTTCCGTCATTAGAACTTTAAAAGCCATGTGAGTGTACCCAATGATTTATAAAATATGAAATCTAAAACAAGTACAAACAAATGGCGTAATTTGATTAATAAATTACACAATTCATAATTAAATTATGTATTGCATAATTTAATTGTTTTTAGTAGCATCTGTTTTAAGGTAAATGGCCATTGGAGGACCAACAAGGATGTTGGCCTCCATAAATCTAGGAATGACTTTAGGAAAAGACGATTTTTAAAGGTTTATTGAAAAATCTCAATCGTACTTTTAGATAAGAAAGGACAGTGTATATGGAAAATAAACACCATATAGAAGGGAAATTAATCATCGGCTTTGCGCTCACTCAATCTTCGTTTTAGTTATTGGTTTTTTTCTCATAGGATGCGTTGGGCTAAGGCATTTGACGGTTCAAACACTCTCCCAGCAAATGCGTATTCTATAGAGAAAGGAGCTGACCAGATCAGCATGAGAAGTAAACGGATCAGGTAATTACCAGAGGGAAACTAGATGGATATTTTAGAGAACCCATTAGAACTATGCGGTTTTGCATTTATTGAGTTTGTTTCAAAAGAAAATGAATTAGATCCAATTTTTGAAACAATCGGCTTTTCAAAAGTAGCCAAGCATAAATCGAAAAAAGCGTACTTATGGCGTCAAGGAAATATCAATATTATCCTGAATTATCAGCCAGAATCTTATGCTTCATTCTTTTTTAATGAGCATGGTCCATCTGCTTGCGCAATGGGATTCAAAACTCGTGATGCGGCAAAAGCTTTTAAAAAGGCTGTTGAACTTGGTGCAGAACCAATGTATTCGAATGTTGGGCCAATGGAGCTTAACATTCCGGCAATTAAAGGTATTGGTGGCATGCCAATCTTCTTAGTTGACCGCGACATTTATGAAAATGACTTTATTTTCTTTGATGATACCCAGCGTAATCCTGAAGGTGCGGGCTTAAAAGAAATTGACCACTTAACTCATAACGTCTACAAAGGCCGTATGGAGTACTGGGCGAACTTCTACGAGAAGATTTTTAACTTCCAAGAAATTCGTTACTTCGACATTAAAGGTGAATATACAGGTTTAACATCTAAAGCATTAACTGCTCCAGATGGCATGATCCGTATTCCTTTAAATGAAGATTCAGACAAAGGTAACGGCCAAATTGCAGAATTCTTAGCTGATTTTAATGGCGAAGGTATTCAGCATATTGCATTTATTTGTGATGACTTAATTTCGACTTGGGATAAGTTAAAAGGCTTGGGTCTGCAATTTATGACTCCACCGCCAAACACGTATTATGAAATGTTGGAAGATCGCTTACCTGAGCATGGCGAACCGACTGATGAATTAAAACAGCGCGGTATTTTGCTTGATGGTAATACTAAAGATGGTCAGAAGAAGCTTTTATTGCAAATCTTCTCTCAAAATATGATTGGGCCAGTTTTCTTCGAATTTATTCAACGTAAAGATGACGACGGTTTTGGTGAAGGTAACTTCAAGGCATTGTTTGAATCGATTGAACGTGACCAAATTCGCCGTGGTGTTCTCGAAGCAAAATAAGTTTTGCTTTGTCTCTAATCTAAAAAAACCAAGAGCAATGCTCTTGGTTTTTTTATAGCTATTGATTTAGCGGCTTTTAATATATTGATTAATTGAATTAATCTCATTTTTAAGTGTTTCAATAATTTTACTTTGTGGGTCAACGGGTAAAAACATTTCGCTATCAAGCGCCACAATACAAAACTCAATCCCTTGGTTTGAGTTAAATACTGGCAGACCTACAGCGTTAATACCCGTAAGTAAATCACCTTTAGCTGCAGACATTTGTTGCTGGCGAATCTTCTCTTTAAGTTCTAAAAACTCTTCCCAATTATGTGGTGCAATGTTTAGCCCAAGTTCTTGATGTTTTTGCCATTCAGCTTCTAGCAATGGACGAATAAAATGCTCCGGAAGGTAAGAAGCAAATAAACGTCCTGCAGCAGAATTGACTAAAGGCATAATTGAACCGACTTTGGTCACAATCGAAATAGGGTGATTAGATTCAATAGATTGAACCACCACAGGGCCTTTTGGCGACCACTTACTAATTTGAATGCCACAGCCAATTTTGCTTTGTAGGTCGTAAATTAGATGTTGTACCAACTGTAAAGTGTCACTGTGCTGAATGCAGTTTAAGCCTAAACGCCATGCCTGATCGCCTAGAGCATATTGACCGTCTTCAAGCTGTTTGGCGTAATCCATGCGAATTAAGCTCACCAAATAACGGTGTACTTTGGCAGGATGCATCTCAAGCTTACTCGATAAGTCTTTGAGAATAATCGGTTGATTGTGCTCTAAAAGGGCATTTAGTACGGATAAGCCAACTTCAAGTGATTGAACCCCCCCAGATATTTTTTCTTCAATCATTTAAATACCCTTAATCGATTTACTTCAGCAGTTAAGCAGTTACGTATAAACATAAATTGGAATTGATGCGATTTACATCATGCCTGAGCCTATAGAAAAATAGAAATCACCTTTTTCTATTAGCGAAATTCACATGTTTAATAATCAACAATTCTTACAAACACCTTCATCTTTCATTTATAGCGTGAATTGATAGAAGTTTAGTAGATTTAAACAATATAAATCGGCATTGATATAGAACAGTTCATTCAAACTATTCCCACCAATGCCGACTTTTAAAACGATTGCTTTGAAAGAATTATGCGCCTAATTCTTCTTCATGCAAGAAATGAGTATGGTGTGGCGCACGTTTGGTTTTGCTCCATTCATCTAACATTTCAGTTTTCATTTCTTCAGTAATTTTTGCAATTTTCTCTTCAGCATGTACATCGTTATAAGTCAGTTCTAAACGATGGCCATTTGGGTCAAAGAAATAAATTGAATGGAAGATACCATGGTTGGTAATACCTAGCACTTTAACGCCGTTGTCTTCCAAATGTTTTTTGGCAGCTAAAAGGGCATTTAAATCTTCAACTTCAAAGGCAATATGTTGTACCCATTGAGGCGTGTTTTCATCTCGGCCCATTTCTGGTTGGGTTGGTAATTCAAAAAATGCCAAAACGTTGCCCTGACCAGCATCTAGGAATAAATGCATATAAGGGTCGAAAGCTTTCGTTGAAGGTACATGGTCTTCAGCAAAAGCTAAGATAAAGTCCATGTTGAGCATTTTTTTATACCACTCAACAGTTTCTTTCGCATCCTTACAGCGATATGCAACGTGATGTATTTTTTTAATGGCAAATGTCATGTTGAAACTCCTTTTACTATTCCCAATCTGGTTGTTGTTCTGGCGCCGCGTTATAGAAGGCTGGGATAGACAAACAATGTTGATAAATTGATTCAATTTTTGGAAACGCAGATAAATCTATCTTGAAGCGTTTCGCGTTATAGACCTGTGGAATGAGGCAGCAATCGGCAATCGTTGCTTCGTGCCCAAAGCAAAACTGTCCATTTGAATCTTGAAGTTGCTGTTCGAGCGTTTGAAAACCTTCAAGAATCCAGTGCTGATACCAATAATTTTTTTGTTCGTCCGAAACATTTAAGTCATTTTTTAAATATTTCAGCACACGTAAGTTATTTAACGGATGAATATCACAGGCAATTGCCTGTGCAAAAGCACGGATTTTGGCTCTCTCTTTCACATCATTTGGGAGTAATTTGGTTTCCGGATATTGTTCATCTAGATATTCCAAAATACTTAATGACTGTGACAAAGTTAAATCGCCGTCTATTAAAGTTGGCACTAAGGCACTGCGATTTAACTTTAAATAGTCTTCACTTTGCTGCTCATTTTTAACCAAATGAACTGGTGCAGTTTCATAAGCGAGATTTTTAAGGTTGAGGCCAATCCGTACTCTGTAAGCTGCAGAGCTACGAAAGTAACTATACAGCTTCATAGTCTGGCTCCGAAGTTTCTGCAAAATCGAAATTTAATGCAGGAAGTACCGTATTTCGAACTTCACCAAAGCCAACGCGAATACCATTTTTCTCACAGTGTCCTTTCATAATGAGCGTATCCCCATCTTGTAAGAAACCACGAGTTTCACCATTCGCAAGTGTTAACGGTTTGGTGGTGTTCCACGTCAGCTCAAGCAAGCTACCATAAGAGTCAGGTGTAGAACCTGAAATAGTACCTGAACCCATTAAATCGCCGACCTGAACGTTACAACCAGCAATCGTGTGGTGAGTCAGCTGCTGAGCCATAGACCAATACATATATTTGAAATTGGTTTTACAGATCACATCAGTTTGTGCTGAATTTGGGCTTTGAATTTCAACACTCAAATTAATGTCGTAACTATTCGCTATATTTTCTTGTAAGTAAGCGAGAGGCTTCGGTTCTTGTTTTGGTCCTTCAACTTTAAATGGCTCAAGTGCTTCAAGTGTAACCACCCAAGGTGAAATCGAGCTTGCAAATGTTTTAGCGTTGAAAGGTCCAAGTGGAACATATTCCCATTGCTGGATATCGCGTGCTGACCAGTCGTTTAGCAAAACCATGCCAAAAATATGATCCCATGCATCTTCAATTGCGATTGGCTGGCCTAATTGGGTTGGTTTGCCCACAATAAATGCAGTCTCAAGTTCAAAATCGAGTTTGCGAGTTGCTGAGAAAACCGGACGTTCTTCATTTGGAAGCTTAATCTGACCAGAAGGGCGTACGACGTGAGTTCCGCTGACCACAACAGAGCTAGCACGGCCGTTATAACCAACAGGCAACTCGCTCCAGTTTGGAAGCAAAGCATTTTTAGGGTCACGGAACATACAGCCCACATTAGTTGCATGTTCTTTAGAAGAATAAAAATCGGTATAGCCAGGAACTTGGACAGGCAAATGTAAAGTCACGCTGTCTTGCTTAACTAAAACTTCCTGACGTAATGCTTCATTTTCTTGAAGCGTTGAGTTTTCAACTGAAAGAAGAGACTGTAGCGTTTTACGAACTTTAGACCAGTTGGCTTTGCCAGATTCAATAAATTTATTGAGTGTAGATTGATTAAAGTATGTGTCTTGATCTGAAAGTTTTAAAAGACCATGCTTTTCAAGAGCAGCGAGATCAATCACCCAATCACCGATAGCTACACCGACCTGACGCTCGCCTTCGGCTGTTCTACTAAAAATACCATAAGGCAAATTATGAATAGTGAAATCAGATTGAGGTAAAACTTCAATAAAAGAGTTTAGTTTTTGTTCCATTTTCGCTTCCTTGTCTTCATCTCGCGTCTTATACAAATAAAAGTTCGGTCTAGGGACTGAGCTACTCAGTAAGTTTTAACCTTTATTGAGGTCATTTTTTACTTATGAGTTTGATAGAGACCGAGAACAACCAATTACTTCATGGTTCTTATAATACTGAATTCATTAAATTACGCAATACATAATTTGATTACACATTGCATAATAATTGTTATTTCTTGCATTTTCTGTTTTCATGCGCGGTTGTGAGAAAAGTAACGCAATTATTTTTTCATCAATCCCTATGAAAATCTGATCAATTTATGATATACGTAATTTATTGGAAAAAAATTACGTGACAAGGATGAGAATAATCATATGTCAACACAAGAGCAAGGAAACCTGAAACACGGTTTGAGTAATCGTCACATCCAGCTGATTGCATTGGGTGGAGCGATTGGTACAGGGCTGTTTCTTGGTATATCACAATCGATTAAATTGGCAGGTCCATCGGTAATCTTGGGTTATGCGATTGCCGGATTTATTGCTTTTTTAATGATGCGCCAGCTCGGTGAAATGGTGGTCGAAGAGCCAGTAAGTGGTTCTTTTAGTCATTTTGCTTATAAATATTGGGGACCTTTTGCAGGCTTCATGTCAGGATGGAACTACTGGGTACTCAACGTACTGGTATGTATGGCAGAGTTAAGTGCAATTGGTCTTTATATCCAATATTGGTGGCCGCAAATCCCAACGTGGGCATCCGCTCTAACGTTCTTTATTCTCATTAATGGCATTAATTTGCTGCATGTTAAGTTTTTTGGCGAAATGGAATTTTGGTTTTCCATTGTCAAAATCTTAGCTATTTTAGCTATGATCGGTTTCGGTTCGTATTTACTTGCAACCGGTACAGCAGGGCCACAGGCCAGCATTTCAAACCTTTGGGCATTGGGTGGTTTCTTCCCATTTGGCATTAAAGGTTTGGTCATGGCAATGGCGGTCATTATTTTTGCTTTTGGTGGGATCGAGCTTTTTGGTATTACTGCGGCAGAAGCACGAGACCCAGATAAAACTTTACCTAAAGCGGTAAACCAGATTATCTATCGTATTTTGATTTTCTATATTGCGACGCTTCTTGTTTTATTCTCATTATTTCCTTGGAATCAAATGGCACAAGGTGGCAGCCCTTTTGTAATGGTGTTTGCTTCTTTAGACAGCCAAGGTGTTGCAACTTTACTCAACTTCGTGATTTTGACTGCTGCGGTTTCGGTCTATAACGGCACAAGTTATTGCAGTAGCCGTATGTTGCTCGGCCTTGCTCAGCAAGGAAATGCTCCAAAAGTATTTGCTCGTATTAATAAACGCGGTATTCCAACCAATGCAGTGATCCTTTCTGCGGCAGTCACTATTTTATGTGTATTGTTAAATTACATTTTCCCTGAAAAAGCGTTTGGCTTACTCATGATGCTTGTTGTAGCAGCGATTGTGATTAACTGGGTCGTAATTTCATGGACACATTTAAAATTCCGTAAATTCATGACGCGCCAAGGTCAAACCACTAAATTCCCAAGCTTTATGTATCCATTTAGCAACTATCTTTGCATCGTATTCATGCTTGGAATTTTAGTTGTCATGTCTTTAACACCAGATATGCGTGTGGCGGTTATGATGATTCCGGGATGGATTTTGTGTTTGATGGTGGCTTATCAGTTTAAACGCCGTAAGTTAAAAGCTGAGCAGCCTGTACATGCTTTAGAAGCAGATGTGTAATTAGACCTTAATTAGGAACGAAAAGGGACGTATCGCATACGTCCTTTTTTTATTTTTAAAATTTACAACAGAAATTAAAGGACTTTATAATTGTTATATTATAACATTTGTTGAATGAATAACTAAGGCTTCCCGATGTTCAGGGAGGAACAACATATTTATGAAATATTCCTATTTAGGTTTAATCTTACTTTCTCTTACCGCGTGTACGACTCAAACACCTAAGCCAACCGTTTCTAAGCATCCTTACTCTTTGCCTCAGCCATCTAAAACAGTGGTAAGAATAAAACAACAACCCAAAGATTATACTGCTTGGATCGCAACCGCAGATCACGCGCAGTCTGTACAAGCTTATAAGCAATTTCTTAAGCAAAAAGGGCTTGCCAATTTAGTCCCAGATTATGAGTTATTACGTTCAGCACGAGACTGGCAAAAATGTGGTGTCGAGCCTTATGCGGTGCCGCCGAGAGAGGTTTGGTCCAATATTGTTCCGACGCTTAGCATTTTAAAAGCCTTAGTTGATGATGGTGTGATTAACGATTTTGAAGTGACATCGGCTTATCGAGCTTTATCTTTAAACCGCTGTGCGGGTGGGGCTGATGCTTCTCGACATGTCTTTAATGCAGCGCTTGATTTTCGAATTGGGCCAGAACAGCCTAGCGACTTAGACCAGTTTAATATTCAACAAACCAAAACCAAGCTTTGTCAGTTCTGGGAAACCAAAGGGCAAGCACTTAACATGGGGCTGGGTGTTTATGCTTCGGGACAAATCCATATTGATAGTCAAGGATTCCGTTCATGGGGACCTGACCATCACTATAGAACCTCAATTTGTCAGTAACTATAAAAGCAATTTTTTCAAAGACTAAGTGAATTGGCTTAAATAAAACTGGAATAAGAACTTGATCAATAGTTATGTTATAACATAACATTACTGTGGTTTAGAAATAGATTACGCCTGTGATCTGGCCATATTTAAATGGCCAGCCATGATCAGTTTAAATATTATTCGAAGAGATCAAGCCATGCACACTGCAATCGCCAACTCATTTGCCAAGCTTCCAGTCACTGTTTTATCGGGCTTTTTGGGTGCAGGAAAGACCACATTACTCAATCATATTTTAAATAATCGCGAAGGCCGCCGTATTGCCGTGATTGTTAATGATATGTCTGAGGTAAATATTGATGCGGCATTAGTACGTGAAGGTGGGGCAGAGCTTTCAAGAACGGATGAAAAACTGGTTGAAATGAGTAATGGCTGTATTTGCTGTACATTACGAGAAGATTTATTGGTTGAGGTGAGACGCTTAGCCGATGACGGGCGCTTTGATCAATTGGTAATTGAGTCGACGGGTATTTCAGAACCACTGCCTGTTGCAGAAACCTTTACCTTTGAAGATGAAGATGGAAACTCTCTCAATGAATTCGCTCGACTCGACACCATGGTTACGGTAGTCGATGCTTTTAACTTTCTGAAAGATTACAGCTCAGTCGACTCACTGCAACAACGTGGTGAGTCATTAGGCGAGCAAGATGAGCGAACTGTAGTTGACTTGCTTATCGATCAGATCGAGTTTTGTGATGTGATTGTGCTGAACAAAATTGACTTGATTGATCAGGCGCAGCAAGACCAGCTTATCGCCATTTTAAAAACTCTAAACCCGCGTGCTCGAATTGAGATTGCTCAATTTGGAAAGATTGCCTTAGATAAAATTTTAAATACACAGTTATTTGACTTTGATGAAGCCGCGCAAGCACCGGGTTGGTTAAAAGAGTTACGCGGCGAGCATACACCTGAAACTGAAGAGTATGGCATTAGTAGCTTTGTTTATCGTGCCCGCCGACCTTTCCATCCAGAACGTTTTTATGATTTGGTACAGGCTGAATGGCCGGGAGTTGTGCGTTCCAAAGGCTTTTTCTGGTTGGCTGCCGAACCGACATTGGCTTATTCATGGTCACAAGCGGGAGCAATGGCTCGACACGGTTTAGCTGGTTATTGGTGGGCAGCCGTTGCAGAAGAAGACTGGCCGAGTGACCTAGCCAGTATTGAAGAAATTAAGAAAAACTGGGATGCCCGCACAGGTGATGCGCGTCAGGAGCTGGTTTTAATTGGTATGCAAATGGATGAGCAAGCTTTAATACAACGCTTGGATAGCTGCTTGTTAAGCGATGAAGAAATGGCTTTAGGCCCGCAAGTTTGGCAGAGCTGGTCGAACCCTTTTAAGCAAGATGATGAAACGATGTTGATTGCTTAATAAAAAAGCCCCTATTTTCAAGGGGCTTATTTTTTTAAGATTTATCTTTAATAAAAACCTTTCGAATGTAGCTGTTAAGCGGGGTGGAATAATATTTTTCAATCGCAGCGCTAATAACAAAAGTTAGAACTAGATAGCCAATTAAAAGCATAATTTTGATGCTAGCGTCGGTTTGAGCCGGAACAAAAGCAACTTTCATAAGACCTAGTACTACCAGATGAAACAAATAAGTTTCGTAACTTCGTTGCCCCAACCAGACCATCACCTTGGTCAATAGGTTATGCGCCTGTGTTTCGGAAGGATGCTGAAAACACAAAATCAGTAAGCCTGTGGCAAAAGCAAATAAGCTAATACCCCATGTGCTGACTTCTTTAATTGGAGCATATAAATATAGAGCGGTCATACTTAAAATGATTAGCCATGAAAGAAGTTTTTTATAGGGCCAATTTGGCTGATATTTATGAGAAAAAATGGCAGTTAAACAACCAACTGCTATGCCATCAAAGCTCGAAAAATAGTGATATAAATAGGCACCGCTTTCTTCTCCAAAATGCAGGGACCTAAAATAAGGCCCGTAAACAATTACCCCAATCAATACAGCAATAAAGACCTTATTACTACGCGTAAGCAAGCACAATAATGGGAAAACAAAATAGAAAACCTCTTCCACAGAGAGTGACCACAACACGCCCAAGGCGTAGTTTACCCAACCGAATTTAATAATCAGGATATTCATCCAGAAGGTTAAAGCTGCAAATATGGTTAAAGGATAAGAGACCTCAATACCATTCGGAGCTTGGTTCATAAAGGGTTTTAAGTCAAATGAACCAAGTATGCTTACCCCTAAAATGAGTAATACCAAACACGGCAAAATACGCGCTGCCCGTCGGATATAAAAATGCTTGAGGTTAATTGCAGAAAATTGTTTATCTCTTTTTAAAGTGTGGTGGGTAATTAAAAAACCCGAAATCACAAAAAACATGGTGACACCATAGTTTCCATTTCTTGCGATGACTGTGCTAAATGCTTCACCTAAAAAATCAAAACCTAACCATGTATCTTTGAGTTTATAGGGAATATTAAAATGATGTAAAAGAACCAAAAGGATAGACATTCCTCGAAGAATATCTATTTTATAATTACGCATTCGATATGCTTCCAGCTTTATTAATATACTGTGTGGCAGCAGAATACTATTGATCAGTTATTTTAAATAAAAATTTTACGCATCATTTCGTAAACTAAAAAAGACTACATTTTTGCTTCTTTGAATTGAGCTAAGGCATAGCAGAAATAATTATTAAATAAATATTTATAAAGCATTTATATATTTGAATTTTTCTACATAAAACTTTAAATTAGCTTTTACCGAACTATGTTTGTTTTTTAGACTTATTAAAATATATTTAATTCATAAATTAACATGTTGTATGTGGTTGTATATACATAGCATGTCAACTAAAATACCTTTTTGCCTGCTGCCTTTTTTGAGTAATTAGTTATGCCCAGAACATCAAAACAAGAACATACTGAGCTTTCGATTGAAGCTGATAGTCCAGTTCCTTTATATCAACGCGTAAAACAGCTGATTTCACAAAAGATTTATGAAGGTACTTGGGCTGTAAATAAAAAAATTCCTTCGGAAAGTGAACTGGTTAATCAACTTGGCTGTAGCCGTATGACGGTAAACCGTGCGCTACGTGAGCTAACGACTGAGGGTTTGCTCGTTCGAATTCAGGGCGTTGGTTCTTTCGTTGCTGAAGGGCAAGGCCGAACTGCACTTTTTCAAATTAATAATATCGCCGATGAGATTATTGCACGAAACCATAAGCACCATGCTGAAGTTTTAGTCTTAGAACAAATTTATGCAAATGCAGAGCAAAGCGTGTTAATGCAAACTCGCGAAGGGCAAAGATTATTTCACTCGATTATTGTGCATTATGAAAATGATGTACCTGTTCAGGTCGAAGATCGTTTAGTCGATGCAGCGCTGATTCCAGATTATTTAGAACAAGATTTTAAAACCATTACCCCAAATGCTTATCTCATGGCGAAAGCGCCAGTGACGGAAGGTGAACACATTGTTGAGGCGGTTTTAGCATCTGCTCAAGAGTGTAAATGGTTGAAGATTACTAAAGCTGAACCGTGTTTACTCATTCGTCGCCGTACATGGTCAAACAAACAGCTCATTTCAAGTGCACGTCTGATTTATCCGGGTAGTCGTTATTATCTCGAAGGGAAATTTAATCCATGATTGAATTGATCAGGGCCGATCAATATACAAAAATGCTTTGGAAAAACGGTGCGGGTTTCACTTTAGAAATTGCCAGAAGCCAAGGTGAAGCCGATTTCGATTGGCGCATTTCGATGGCAGATGTGACCACTTCCGGACCATTTTCGTTATTTCCCAACAAGCAGCGCATTATTAGCGTACTCGATGGGCAGGGCATGGTATTGCATGTCGATGAGCTTCCTGCCAAAACGCTAAACCAAGGCGATATTTTTGCTTTTCATGGTGAGAGTCAGGTTCAAAGTGAACTTGTAAATGGGGCAATTCGAGATTTAAATTTAATTTATGATCCTGCAAAGTTTCATGCTCGTTTTCAGTGGTTGAATGATGCAGCGGAGCAGGTATTTATAAGTTCGGCAGATCTGATTTTCATTTTTAATCAGGGTAGTGAAACACAAGTAAATGTGGATGATCATTCCGTTCAGATTGCTGCTCATGAGACACTAAAAATTGAGAAAAAATCTGGCGTGACATCGATCAACTTTCCTAAAAAACAACTTAAAAGCTGCTATGTCATTGAGTTAATTCAACGTTAAAAAGACATCATTTACGACTTAAAAAGCACATGTCTTGTTAGAAGATATGTGCTTTTTTTTATGCCAGATATAAAAATAAATTAATTTAATTCATAAGCTTATTCAATTTTTCTAAAAAAATATGAGTCACCCTCTTCACGCCGAAAAATATTTGTGTAGTATATGGATGTATATACAAGTTAATACATTACTATACAAATGCAGAAACAAGTGATGTTCTGCTGATGTAAGCTCAAAGGAAGGAGTCCGACTGTGACAACAACGACAACAAAATTTCGTGATGTAGAAATTCGTGCACCACGCGGCACTGAATTAACGGCTAAGAGTTGGTTAACTGAAGCCCCATTACGTATGTTGATGAATAACCTTGATCCGGACGTTGCAGAAAACCCGAAAGAGTTAGTTGTATACGGTGGTATTGGTCGTGCAGCACGAAACTGGGAATGTTTCGACAAAATTGTAGATACGCTAAATAATCTTGAAACTGACGAAACTTTATTGGTTCAATCAGGCAAACCAGTTGGTGTGTTTAAAACTCATAAAGATGCACCACGCGTTTTAATTGCAAACTCAAACCTTGTACCGCACTGGGCAAACTGGGAACACTTTAACGAATTAGACGCTAAAGCTTTGGCAATGTATGGTCAAATGACAGCAGGTTCATGGATCTACATTGGTAGCCAAGGCATTGTGCAGGGTACTTATGAAACTTTCGTTGAGGCAGGCCGCCAACACTACAACGGTGACTTAAAAGGTCGTTGGGTTCTTACTGCTGGTTTAGGTGGTATGGGTGGTGCTCAGCCTCTAGCTGCAACACTTGCAGGTGCGTGTTCTTTAAACATTGAATGCCAACAAGCAAGTATCGATTTCCGTTTACGTACCCGTTATGTAGACGAACAAGCAACTGATTTAGACGACGCTTTAGCGCGTATTGACCGCTATACAAAAGAAGGTAAAGCAATTTCCATTGCGCTTCATGGTAATGCTGCTGAAATTTTACCTGAGCTTGTTCGTCGTGGTGTGCGTCCAGACATGGTGACAGACCAAACAAGTGCACACGATCCACTTAATGGCTACTTACCAGTAGGTTGGACTTGGGACGAATATCGTGCACGTGCGAAAACTGAACCAGAAGCTGTGGTAAAAGCTGCAAAACAGTCGATGGCGAAGCACGTACAAGCGATGCTTGATTTCCAGAAAATGGGTGTTCCAACATTTGACTATGGCAATAACATCCGTCAAATGGCGAAAGATGAAGGTGTAGCAAACGCTTTTGATTTCCCAGGCTTCGTACCTGCGTACATCCGTCCATTGTTCTGCCGTGGTATTGGTCCATTCCGTTGGGCAGCACTTTCTGGTGACCCAGAAGACATTTATAAAACAGATGCCAAAGTTAAAGAGTTAATTCCTGATGATGAACATTTACATCACTGGTTAGACATGGCTCCCGAACGCATTAGCTTCCAAGGCTTACCAGCGCGTATTTGCTGGGTAGGTTTGGGCTTACGTGCAAAACTTGGTTTGGCATTTAACGAAATGGTTCGTAGCGGTGAATTGTCTGCACCAGTTGTGATTGGTCGTGACCACTTGGACTCAGGTTCGGTTGCAAGTCCTAACCGTGAAACTGAAGCAATGCAAGACGGTTCAGACGCAGTATCAGACTGGCCTTTATTAAACGCGTTGCTCAATACAGCAGGCGGCGCAACTTGGGTGTCTTTACATCACGGTGGTGGTGTAGGTATGGGCTTCTCTCAACACTCAGGCGTTGTGATTGTGTGTGATGGTACAGATGAAGCTGCTGCACGTATTGCTCGCGTACTGACTAATGACCCTGCAACAGGTGTTATGCGTCATGCCGATGCAGGTTATGAAATTGCGATTAACTGTGCCAAAGAGCAAGGCTTACACTTGCCAATGATCACGCAATAAAAATACATGGAAGAACTAGCGGTGCTTTTTGCAATTGTGAAAAGCACCGTCTCAGCAGAATATAGTGCAAAAAATTAGGAAGCCA
The DNA here is from genome assembly GCF_000588095.1 of Acinetobacter sp. 1130196. NCBI lineage: Bacteria > Pseudomonadati > Pseudomonadota > Gammaproteobacteria > Moraxellales > Moraxellaceae > Acinetobacter > Acinetobacter sp. 1130196. The sequence goes on from NZ_JFWX01000019.1 coordinate 65,636, forward strand.
ACATGGAATTACTTATCCAACCAGGAAAACTGACCTTAGCCGATTTACGTCAAGCGTACCTCAACCCGATCAAAGTTAAATTGGATGAAAGTGCTTCATCTGCAATTGATGCAAGTGTGGCTTGCGTTGAGAAAATTGTAAATGAAGGGCGTACAGCTTACGGTATTAACACAGGCTTTGGCTTACTCGCGTCAACCAAAATTGCTCCTGAAGATTTAGAAAAGTTACAACGTTCATTGGTTCTGTCACATGCAGCAGGTGTAGGTGAAGCACTTGATGATGCAATGGTTCGTTTAATTATTCTGTTAAAAGCAAATAGCTTGGCGCGTGGTTTCTCAGGTATTCGTCGTAAAGTAATTGATGCTTTGTTGGCTTTAATTAATGCCGAAGTTTACCCACACATTCCACTTAAAGGTTCAGTAGGTGCTTCAGGTGACTTGGCACCACTTGCACACATGTCTTTAGTTTTACTTGGTGAAGGTAAGGCACGTTATAAGGGTGAATGGTTAACAGCTGTTGAAGCTTTAAAAGTTGCAGGTTTAGAACCAATTTCTTTAGCTGCTAAAGAAGGTTTGGCACTTTTAAACGGTACACAAGTGTCAACTGCTTATGCGTTACGTGGCTTGTTTGAAGCTGAAGACTTGTTTGCTGCTGCAACGGTTTGTGGTGGCTTAAGTGTTGAAGCAATGTTGGGTTCACGTGCACCATTTGATGCGCGTATTCACGAAGTACGTGGCCAACGTGGTCAAATTGATGTAGCTGCGGCTTATCGTGACCTATTAACAGACTCAAGTGAAATTGCACATTCACATGAAGACTGTAGCAAAGTTCAAGACCCATACTCTTTACGTTGCCAGCCACAGGTCATGGGTGCATGTTTAACCCAAATCCGTCAGGCTGCTGAAGTATTAGAAATTGAAGCAAATGCTGTATCGGATAACCCGCTTGTTTTTGCTGAACAAGGTGACGTGATTTCTGGTGGTAACTTCCACGCAGAACCTGTTGCAATGGCGGCAGATAATTTAGCATTGGCGATCGCTGAAATTGGCTCACTGTCAGAACGTCGTATTTCGATGATGATGGACCGCCACATGTCACAACTTCCACCATTCTTGGTTGCAAATGGTGGTGTTAACTCAGGCTTTATGATTGCACAAGTGACAGCTGCTGCACTTGCGAGCGATAATAAAGCACTTGCACATCCTGCAAGCGTTGATAGTTTACCAACGTCTGCCAATCAGGAAGACCACGTATCGATGGCTCCGAATGCCGGTAAGCGTCTTTGGTACATGGCTGACAACGTTCGTGGCATTTTAGCTGTTGAATGGTTAGGCGCTTGTCAGGGTTTAGACTTCCGTGAAGGTTTAAAAAGCTCGCCTAAACTTGAACAAGCTCGTAAAATCTTGCGCGATCAAGTTCCTTACTACAGCGAAGATCGTTTCTTTGCTCCGGATATCGAACAGGCTAGTGAATTGCTTGCGAGTGGTTGCCTAAACAAGTTACTCATTCCAAAACTACTCCCTAGTTTATCTGAAGTGTGATTGATAAAACGGTCACATGGAGTGGCCGAATCCAACTAAATTTCCTCAAGGATTGGAGATTATAATGTCACAAAACTCCACACTACAGCGGGGTTTAAACACCCGCCATATTCGTTTCTTGGCATTGGGCTCAGCAATTGGAACTGGGCTTTTCTATGGTTCGGCGACTGCCATCAAAATGGCAGGGCCTTCAGTATTACTCGCGTATATCGTTGCAGGGATTGCAATTTATATCGTTATGCGCGCACTGGGTGAGATGGCTGTCCATAACCCTGTCTCTGGCTCATTCAGCCACTATGCGTCTCAGTACATTGGTCCATTGGCGGGGTTTACCACAGGTTGGACCTATGTTTTTGAGATGGTGATTGTTGCAATTGCCGATGTCACTGCATTTGGTATTTATATGGGGTTCTGGTATCCCGATGTACCACGGTGGATCTGGATTTTGTCTCTCATCATGTTCCTAGGCGCAATTAACCTTATTCATGTAAAAGTCTTTGGTGAACTCGAATTTTGGCTTTCTATTGTGAAAGTCAGTGCCATTGTTGCCATGATTTTAGGTGGCTTGGGTTTAATGTTCTACGGTTTCCATGTTGACCACAGCAATGTTGTACCGGGGCTTCAAAACCTATGGATTTATGATGGTTTCATGCCGCATGGTATTGCAGGTTTAGTGGCATGTTTATCTGTAGTGGTATTCGCTTTTGGCGGGGTCGAAATTATTGGTTTAACCGCAGGTGAGTCACAAGACCCGAAAACGACTCTACCAAAAGCAATTAATGCCGTTCCAGTCCGTATCTTACTGTTCTATGTACTCACTATTTTTGTACTTATGTCGATTTTCCCATGGAACCAGATTGGTAGCCAAGGCAGCCCGTTTGTACAAATTTTTGAAAACTTAGGCATTAAATCTGCTGCAAATATTTTAAATATTGTGGTGGTGACAGCAGCAATTTCAGCAATTAATAGTGATGTATTTGGTGCAGGCCGTATGTTGTACGGTATGGCAAATCGTGGTCAAGCACCGCAAGTGTTTAAGAAACTTTCACGTAATGGTGTGCCTTGGATGACTGTTGTGGTTATGGCTGGGGGGCTGTTAATTGGTGTGGGGCTGAACTACCTGATTCCTGAAAATGTATTTGTCATCATTGCTTCAATTGCAACGTTTGCAACTGTTTGGGTATGGCTCATGATCTTGCTTTCGCAAGTGGCGATGCGCCGTAAATTATCTACTGCTGAAATTAAGGCACTAGATTTCCCTGTATTTGGCTGGCCATATGCACCTGCTTTTGCAATCGGTTTTATGGTGTTCATTTTAGTCATGATGGGCTACTTCCCAGACTCGCGTCCTGCAATTTATGTAGGAATCACTTGGCTTGCTCTCTTAACCATTGCGTATCGCATTTGGGTAAAACCGGAGCAAAGCTTGGGAAAGGAAAGTGAGCCTGTCCAGCAAAATATAGAAATGGAAAGCTAACAAATCAACTGCCCAATAGTTTTACTGTTGGGCAGTTTCGAGGATAGGCTAATGAAAAAACTTTGGCAAAACTGCCATATTGCGACCATGCAAAATGGGCAATATTCTTATATCGAAGATGCTGCAATTGTCACAGAAGGGCATCTCATCCACTGGATTGGAAAACAACAACAACTTCCTACCGACACTTATTCCGAAACAGTTGACTTAAATGGTGCTTGGGTAACTCCAGGTTTCATCGACTGTCATACGCACAGTGTTTTTGGTGGCAACCGTAGTGTTGAGTTTGAAAAGCGCTTACAAGGCGTGAGCTATGCTGAAATTGCAGCAAGTGGTGGCGGCATTGCTAGCACAGTGCGTGCAACCCGTGAAGCAAGTGAAGAACAATTATTAAATTCGGCACTTAAACGTATTCGCTCTATGCAGCAAGACGGTGTCACCACCATTGAAATTAAGTCTGGCTACGGACTCAATTACGAAAACGAGCGCAAGATGCTGCGTGTGATCCGTCAAATTGGTGAAAAATTACCGATGACGGTCAAAAGTACCTGTTTGGCTGCCCATGCGTTACCGCCAGAGTATAAAGACCAAAGCGATGCTTATATCGAGCATATCTGTACAGAAATGTTGCCTAAACTACATGCTGAAGGTTTAGTCGATGCAGTAGATGCGTTTTGCGAGCATTTAGCCTTTTCACCTGCTCAGGTTGAACGTGTTTTTAAAACGGCACAATCATTGGGTCTACCCGTTAAGCTTCATGCTGAACAGCTTTCATCACTAGGCGGCTCAAGCTTGGCAGCACGTTATCATGCTTTGTCGGCTGACCATTTAGAGTACATGACCGAAGATGATGTCAAAGCCATGGCAGAGTCGGGTACGGTTGCTGTGTTATTGCCGGGGGCCTTTTATTTATTGCGTGAAACACAATACCCACCAATTGAAAGTCTGATTAAGCATGGCGTGCGTATTGCGTTGTCGAGTGATTTAAATCCGGGTACATCTCCAGCACTTTCTGTACGTTTAATGCTGAATATGGGCAGTACGTTATTCCGTTTAACACCTGAGCAAGCTTTAGCGGGTGTCACCATTCATGCCGCACAAGCGCTCGGTTTAGAGCAAACACACGGTAGTTTGGAGCAGGGTAAAGTCGCTGATTTTGTGGCTTGGGATATTGAACATCCATCTGAAATTGTTTACTGGCTTGGCGGAGATTTGCCTAAGCGAGTCGTTCAGCATGGACAAGAAGTTATTTTTTAAACGGTGTCACATGAATCACACATTTAAATGGCAAGGCCGACATGATGGCGAGGGTGAGGCACATCAACGTATCCACCATATTGTGAACAAAACTCAACATGCCGAATTTGCCCTGATTGGTTTTAGCTCTGATGAAGGCGTGAAACGTAACAAAGGCCGCGTCGGTGCTGCCGACGCACCAGATGCAATCCGCACGCAACTTGCTAACTTACCGATTCATCGTCCAGTGAGTCTGGTCGATTTGGGTACGGTGACTTGTGAATATGAGAATTTAGAGCAAGCACAAAGCGAGTTAGCTGAACAAGTCCTAAACAGCCTACAAAATGGTTTAAAACCGATTGTATTGGGCGGTGGACATGAAGTTGCATTTGGCAGCTTTAGCGGTTTATTTCAATATATACAAGCGCATGCGCCAGATAAAAAAATAGGCATTATTAATTTCGATGCCCATTTCGATTTGCGTGAAGCAGAGCATGCCACCTCTGGAACACCTTTTTTACAAGCAGCAAGGCTTTCAGAACAGCATCAAAAACAATTTAATTATTTATGTATTGGAGTTGCCAACCATGCCAATACTAAAGTTTTGTTTGATACAGCCGATGCGTTAAATTGTTCATATTTACGCGATCATGAGGTTAATATTTTTAACCTACCAAACGTGCTCGCGGCGGTTGACGCTTTTATTGAAAAAGTAGACTGCTTGTACGTTACGATTGATTTAGATGTCTTCGCGGCTGCGGTTGCCCGGGGGGTCAGTGCCCCAGCCGTAAAAGGAATTGATTTAGCCACTTTTGAAGCAATTTTTAAGCATATTCAAGAGACTGGAAAAATCAAACTTTTGGATATTGCCGAGTGCAATCCAAAATTTGATTTGGACAATAGAACAGCAAAACTGGCTGCCTATATTGTTTATCAATATTTGTTTTCTTGAGAAGCAATTTTTAATGTAGAAATGAAAAAGTGCACTGAGATCGCTCATGTGCGCTTTTTTTGACTTTCTGGTAAATTAAAGTCAGATTCGGAATATAGATAGCAACTATAAATAATTTAATTAAAAAGAAAATTAATTTATAAAATCATTGAGTTAAAAAATACTCGATTTTTACACTATTTTATAGGCTGCTTGGCACGTAATTTGTTTTGTCTATATTTTAAACTTCGTTAAATATTTCTGGATAATTAAATGAAAAACAAAACCTTACATTATGCTTGTATCAGTGTTTTATTTTGGATGTCTCATTCCTCTAATGCTACACCCCCCGAAATAAATACAAATACCACCGAAAAATCACAAGCTAAACAAAACAGTGATGTCTCTGTTCGGGTGAAAGCTTTAAATCAGCTTTTACAAGAACAATGGGAATATACTTTGAAAAATAACCCTGAAACTGCAACGACTTTAGGCGATTTACGCTACAACGATCGATGGACCGAGTTTTCAAAAAATCAGATCGAGAAAGATAAAAAAACTACTCAAAAATTTTTAAAACGTTTTGAAGCGATTGATAGCACAGGGTTTTCAGCAACTGATCAATTAAATAAAGATTTAATGATTTATCAGTTGAAAGAGACGCTTAAAAATTATGATTTGAAACTCTATGAGATGCCTTTCAATCAAATGTGGGGACTACATTTACAATTTCCGGGATTTATTAGTTCGATTTCCTTTGATAATGCTAAACAATATCAAGACTATATTGCTCGTTTAAAACAAATTCCTCTTATTCTTGATCAAGGTATTCAGTTAGCGAAACAAGGACAAAAAGATGGTTTGATACCACCGAAATATTTACTTGAAAAAGTGGCAAAGCAGATTGATAGCATTGCAACTCCAGCAGGGAAAGACAGTGTGTTTGCTTCTCCATTAAAGCAATTTCCAAAAAACATTTCGAAAGCAGAACAAGAGCGTCTAAGCCGTGAAATACTACAGGCCATAGATCAGAATGTTCGGCCTGCTTATCAAAAACTCGGTACGTTTATTCAGAAAGATTACTTACCCTATGGACGACAACACGAGGGTATCTGGAGCTTGCCAAACGGTGACGAACTCTATCGCTTTTATGTAGAAAACAATACGACAACCTCGGAAAACCCTGAAACTATTCATCAGCTTGGGTTAAAAGAAGTTGCTCGTATAGAAGCGGAAATGCTGAAAATTGCTAAAGCACAAGGTTTCAATGACTTAAAAAGTTTCCAACAATCTCTAAAAACAAATCCTACGGTTTTCCCAAAATCTCGTGAAGAAATTTTAGAAATTTATCGCGGGTATATTGCCCAAATGCAACCGGAGTTGCCGAAGCTATTTGGTTTATTACCTAAAAATAAAGTCGAAGTTTTACCTGTAGAGCAATATCGAGAAAAAGAAGCGGCAGGTGCCGAGTATCACCAAGGTACGCCTGATGGTTCACGCCCCGGACAAGTATATGTAAATACAGGGGACTTCTCTGAACGTTCCAAAATATCCATGGAAGCGACTGCTTACCATGAGGCAATTCCCGGCCATCATATGCAGATTGATATTGCCCAAAACCTGCCAAATTTGCCGATGTTCCGAAAGCAGCCTAACCATACTGCCTATATAGAAGGATGGGCACTTTATGCAGAGCAATTGGGCAAAGATGTTGGTTTCTATAAAGACCCGCTTTCAGACTATGGAAGACTCTCGAGTGAGTTGTTCCGTGCTTGTCGTTTAGTGGTGGACACTGGCGTACATTATAAAAAGTGGACGCGCCAACAAATGATTGATTTTATGCGCGAACACTCAGCTTTAGATGAACCTGATATTCAGGCAGAGGCAGACCGCTATATTGCTATTCCTGCCCAAGCATTGGCATACAAAATGGGCCAACTCAAAATTTTAGAGCTACGGGAGCTTGCGAAACAGGAGCTTGGAGATCGTTTTGATATCAAAGCCTTTCATGACATGGTTTTAAATGCAGGAACACTGCCTCTAAATATACTCGATGCCCGTATTAAAAATTGGATAAAGGAACAAAAAGCGGCAGCTTAAAATAAAATCCGAAATTTAGGTCAGGTCCTCGTTGGGCCTGATTTAAAAATATATAAAAAACATAATATAATAATGAAAAATATACTTTTGAAATTAGAAATGGAAAAAAACCTAAAACAATATCAGGCTATTATTTTTGATTTAGATGGCACTTTAGCCGACTCCTTTCATTTTTTTCTAAGCGTTTTAAATCAACTTTCCGCAAAGTATAAGTTTAAATCGGTAAGCCTTCACGAAGTCGAGTACTACAAACAACTTACGCCTAGAGAAATTATGAAAGAGATGAATGTTTCTAGGTGGAAACTGCCTTGGATTGCGAAAGATTTTATTCAGTTAATGAAAGAAAGAGATGAAGAAATTCATTTGTTTGAAGGTATGCGGGACCACTTAATTGAACTGCATAAGCGTGGATATACGCTCGCAATTATTACTTCAAACTCTAAAGAAAACTGTCAAAATGTACTGGGTAAAGAACTCTGTGAGCTTTTTAGTCATATTGATGGCGGCTCGTCTATATTTGGCAAAGCGAAGCGGATAACGCGTGTTCTCAACATTTTGGATGTAAGTAAAAACCATGCCATTTATGTCGGCGACCAAACCACCGATGGCGAAGCTGCACATAAAGCAGGCATTGATTTTGCTGCGGTAGGTTGGGGTTATACATCGGCCGAAAAATTAAAAACCATTCAACCCAAAGTCGTGCTAACAGACTTGGCAACCATGAAAGAATTTTTCTAAATATATGAAATGCAGGACAAACCATGAATAACAATAACAACCCGATTGGAATGATTGACTCTGGTTTAGGTGGGTTGTCTCTCTTTAAGCATATTCGGCAGGCTCTTCCGAATGAAGACATTATCTATTTCGCCGACTCGAAATATGTCCCTTATGGAGACAGAGAAAGTGACTGGATTGTTTCACGAACTACGCATTTAATTTCAAACCTAGTTGCTCAAGGTAAATGCAAAGCGATCGTGATTGCTTGTAACACCATGACGGCCGTAGCAGTTGAAACGATTAGAGCGCAAATTAATGTGCCGCTTATTGCGATAGAACCAGCGGTAAAACCCGCAGTAGCAATCACTCAAAGTAAGTATATTGCTGTCTTGGCAACTGCCACCACGGTGAAGGGCAAAAACTTAAAAAGTTTGATTGAAACGTATGCGCAAGATATTAAAGTGTCTTTAGTACCATGTATTGGTCTGGCCGAAAAAATCGAAACGGGCAAAGCCCATACCGCGGAGGTTAAGGATTATTTAAAAAATATTTTGGCACCGTTGGTCGAGCAAAAAGTCGATACGATTATTTTAGGATGCACGCACTATCCATTTGTCTCAGACACGATTCAGGAAATTGTAGGGCGTGATATTCAAATTATTGAGCCTTCCGAAGCTGTAACAGCGCAATTAATTCGGCAGCTCAATCAATATCATTTAAGTTCTGAAAGTCCAAATGAAGGGAACCATATTATTTGGACCAGTTCAGACCCGTTGGAAGTTGCGGACGTTACTTTTTCTTTGTTAGGTACGCGTTTACCCGTAAAAGCTATAGAAAATTAAACTCTAGAAAAGATGATAAGAGGTGTTTGCTTATCATCTTATATTTTTATATAGACGGCGAATTCAAACATGAGGTGCGACAGTTTCAAAAGCCATATGATAATCAACAAGCTGAGCAAATTTCTCTAATGGTGTAAGCCAATCTAACGCCTTTCTAGGACGAGTATTCAGTGACATGGCAACTTGATTTAAATAATGCTGATCTGCCTGATTTAAATCAATCCCTTTAGGTAAATATTGCCTAATTAAACCATTCATATTTTCGCATGTGCCTTTTTGCCAAGGTGAATGTGGGTCACAGAAATATACATCTATGCCTAAATCTTCTTCGAGTATTTTATGTTCTGACATCTCGCGTCCACGGTCATAGGTCAACGTTTTACGCAGTTCTGCAGGTAAATATTTCAGAGCTTCAGTTAAA